>JAYUYI010000550.1:0-3415 GCA_043752545.1 Thermoleptolyngbya sp. | reverse complement strand
GGCAGGAGGTCACGTCGAACCCGGCGTCGGTGAGCGTAGCGATCGCCCGTTCTCCGTAGTGCCGAAAAATTGGCGGACTAGACACCAGCAGCACTTTTTTGCCCAGCTTTAGCGGCTGCATCCAGCTGCCCAATTGCGTTAATTCACCGGGTGCGATCGCAACATCATAGGCTTGTTGCGGCAGCTCTACCGTAATTACAGACTTCATGACACAACCTGCCCTAGGGGTAAGGCATTTATTATCTCACTCTTGTTGAGCACAACCTGACTTGGAGCCTCAAACCGTCCCTCAGAAATGGTTCAATAGTTTTAAGCAAGCAAATGGAGAATGTCAGATGGCCATCGTTTCGTATGCTGGACTGTTAGCTGTAGCCTTTGGTGGCGCGATTGGACTGTACTATGTGTTGCGGTCAATCAAGCTAATTTAGGCATGAGTGAGTTTTAAGGTTCCAGTTTTGAGTTTTGAGTTGACCGTCTAACTCAAAACTTAAAACTCCGATCTCCCACTGCTGCGCAGAAGCAAGCTACACCCCTTTCTTGAATGCCCTTTGGACTTATACCCCTCTCCCAGAGCGGGAGAGGAGCTTTAAGCTACTCTTGCTCCCCTTCTCCCGCTCTGGGAGAAGGGGCTGGGGGATGAGGGTCTATTAACGTTGCACATTGCGTAATTTATTTAATTCCAATTCCTCACAAAATCTCTCCTCATGTCAAAGCCACTGAAGCATTTAGACAGTATCACGGCGCTGTTTGTGGCCGTGCTGCTAATTTCCAACGTTGCCTCTACAAAAATTCTAAATTTGGGACCGCTAACGTTTGATGGCGGCACCCTTTTATTTCCGCTCAGCTATATTTTTGGCGACATCCTGACCGAAGTGTATGGCTATAGCCGATCTAGAAAAGTGATCTGGCTAGGGTTTATGGCGGCGGCTGTGATGTCGGTGACGTTGGCAATCGTAGGAGCACTCCCGCCAGCAGCAGATTGGCTCAACCAAGCCTCCTACGACGCGATTTTGGGACAAACCCCTCGAATTGTGGTTGCTAGTCTGATTGCTTACTTCGCTGGAGAGTTTTCTAACTCAGTGATCTTGGCAAAGCTGAAGGTGATTACGGAGGGGCGGCAGCTGTGGCTACGCACGATTAGCTCTACGCTACTGGGGCAACTGCTAGATACCGCTTTATTTGTGCTGATCGCCTTTACAGGAACGGTGTCAACTGGCGTGCTGCTGGCGATCGCGGTGTCAAATTATTTGTTTAAGTGTGGGGTCGAAATTCTATTTACGCCGATCACGTATTGGATTACGGGTTGGCTGAAGCAGCAGGAACACGAAGACTACTACGATCGCGAAACAGACTTCAATCCGTTTCGACTCTGGCGGACTCAGTAGACTGGCTGACAAATTCTGGGTTGGGCTTGGCATTGCCAAGCCCAATTCAAACCAAGCCTAATCCTTGTGGCAATCTTAGACAGATTGCGCCATCGCTTCTACTGGGTGATCGACTTCGACGGGTGGCTGAGAGGGTTCGTTGGCCAAAAATTCCTGGAGCTGCCCTTCAATTTCGTCTTTGACAATCTGGCGGTACTCCATGAAGTGCTCGTTGTGGGCGCAAACGGCCAGATAATGGTCGAACACAGCCGGATTGTGGCGCAAAATGCTCCACAGATACCGCCAGAATATCCAGCGAGTTTCGCGGACGAAGCCCTGCCGCCAGCAGACGATCGCCAGTGCCCGTAGATCGACCAAGCTGGGAAACTTGGCGGGGGGCTTACACTTAGGTGCGCCTAGCATCAAAAAGTGACGGTGGACTCGATCTAAATAGGTGACGGGTTCATAGATTCGCCAGAAAGCGTCCACGTATTCGTGGGCAATGTCTGCGAGCGGACGGGTGGGCGTAAAGTTAATCAACGTAGTTTGGTTGATGTTGCCGTCTTTGCCGTCTCGCAGGCGACCTTCCCGCTCTAGGCGGTGCCACAGGGCGGTATTGGGCAGCGCTTGCAGCATGGCAAACGTGGTGGTAGGAATGGCGGTTTGTTCGACGAACCGGACAATGCGATCGCCCGCTCCTTTTTGTTCGCCATCGAACCCAATAATGAACCCTGCCATCACGCGCAGACCCGTGCGAGTAATGGCTTCGACCGCATCGGCCAGAGACCCGCGCGTATTTTGAAACTTCTTGGTCATCGATAGGCTTTCTTCGTCAGGAGTTTCAATCCCAAGGAACACGGCATTGAAGTTGCACTCCACCATCAAATCCATCATTTCCTGGTCTTGAGCCAGGTCTACCGACGCTTCGGTGTTGAGGCTAAAGGGATACTGATGCTCTTGCTGCCAGGTTTTTAGCGATTGCAGCAGCAGCTTCACATTGCGCTTATTGCCGATGAAGTTGTCGTCTACCATGAACACGCTGCGTCGCCAGCCCAGTTCGTAGAGATAGTCTAGCTCTTTGAGCAGCTGCTCAGGCGTTTTGGTGCGGGGCTTGCGGCCATAAAGCACAATGATGTCGCAAAACTCGCACTGAAACGGGCAACCCCGCGAAAACTGCACCGACATTGAGTCGTAGGCGTCAAATTCAAGCAGGTCGAAGCGAGGCACGGGGGTGGTCGTCAAATCGGGGCGTTCGCCATCGCCAGCGCGGAATATACCCTGTTTGTCACCGCGCTGGACGGCGGCAATGAACATCGGCAGGGTGATTTCGCCCTCATCTAAAATCAAGAAATCTGCGCCTGCCGCTTGGGGCACCTCTGGGACAGACGTGGGGTATGGCCCGCCCACGGCGACTAGCTTCCCGCGCCGTTTGGCTTCCCCAATTTGATCGATCAAGTCTTGCTTCTGGACGATCATGGCGGAAAAGATCACCACGTCAGTCCAGGCCCACTCGGCTTCGGTGACGGAGCGGACATTGCGATCGACCAGCTTAAATTCCCACTCTTGGGGCAAAATGGCGGCAACGGTGACGAGACCCAGCGGGGGCAGCAACACTTTGCGGTTAACCAGTTCCAGGATCTTTTCGTAGGACCAAAATGTCTTGGGAAACAGAGGATAAACCAACAAAATCCGCATAGACTTTATACCTCAAACACTCGACAGACCACACGATTGTCTTTTTACTCTACCTTGAATCATTCAGAATACAGAGTGGATCTAGAATCGCGATCGCCTGATTCGTGCTACTGACTCGTTCTATGGCCTCTTGCCCAACCGTCGAGGGACGATGCCACGCTCGTTGAGTAAATCGGCAATGGTGGGGCAGCGCATGGGCAGACTGTAGGTTTCGGGACTAACGGCGTCGCGGTAGGTGAACTGTCTGTAGTTGAGGCAAAATCGATCCCAGGCGGCCATTTGCACTTGAAATAGAGCAATGAATAAATTGATCAGCGGCTTGGGCAGGGGGAATCGCAGATAAATCCGCTTGCCCA
>JAYUYI010000549.1:0-3416 GCA_043752545.1 Thermoleptolyngbya sp. | reverse complement strand
AGGGCTAGATGAACTGCGCCGCAGTGACGGGTTCGACGGGCTGGACGCTCCAGAACGCGATCGCCCCGATCCTGCAGTGGCTCCATTCAGCCGACCTTCGGGAGAAAGCTGTGAAACGCGCTCGGCAGTTGGCATTGCAGCCGTTCCTCTGCTGGAGCGAGTACTGGATGTTTCAGTGATGGCAGTCGCGGCATTGGCGGCAAAACTGGGTTGCCCACTGCGCTGTTCATAGCGGCCAGTCCGACTCCCATTCAGCGCTTCACTACGGACGGCTGTAGAGTAGCCAGCCGTTAGTCCAGACGGCGCTGCGGCCTCCCGCTGGGGTGATGTAGCGGGGTCTGGTTCATTCGGCAGTTCTTCTAGGTAAACTTGCACCTGCTCATCCGCAAAATAATCTTTCAGCGATGCGTACTGCTGAGCCAAATCTCTAAAGTGAGGGAATACTTCGTTTTGCAACCACCGCTCACCATAGAGACACAGCCCCGGTAACAGGTCAGGGGAGCCTTGAGAATGTTCTCGAATAAAGGTAAGAGATTCGTATTCCTGGCTTTGATCTAGGGCGCGGCTGGCTTCTTCGGTTTGGCCTAGCAGCAAGGCGCAGATTGCCTGCTCTAGGTAGACATCTTGTCGGGTGCCCAAGCGCGACAACATCAGCTTGGCTCGACGGATCAAGGCGGGCTGACGGTAGGCAAACCCGCGCGCCAACAACGCATAAACCGCTAGATAGGTCGCCACCGCAGACGGGCGGCGCGCTTCTACCTCAAACAGAGCATGTTGCTCAGCAGCCGTTAAATATCCTCTAAGCTGCTGGATAAAGCGGAGAAAATCGTCCACATTTAGCCCAGAGTGATCCTCTCCGGTGCCGTCAATGCCGCCCCGATCTCGCAGCATATCGCGCAATAGATTAATTCCTTGCCCTCGTTCAATTTCGTGAATTTCTGGCAACGCCAGCAGTTCTAAGACGCGGTAGGGGCGAAGCTTGTAGAGATCAGACTGAATTTCACTCCGGACGCTAGAAAATACGCCTTCCCGCAGCAGCAGCTCTTGCCCTGCTTCCAGCGACTCAGCCGCCGTTTCGTACTGCCCTTGCAGCCACTGCTCGCGTCCCAACTCCAGATAGGCAAATGCCACCGTCAACACAATATCGGAGCGGGTCACATCGACTTGACCCGCGCGCCCTGCCCCACCGCTAAAGGCGCTATTCGTCAGGTACGGATGCCCTAGCTTTAGCACCAGCTCATATTCACCCAGCTCTAACAGGATGAGCAAAGCTCCTACCAGTTGAGCATCGTGGATATCAATGCTGGGCGCATAGGGATCGAGCGTCGGATCGGTGGCGCTAGTCTGTGCAGCAGAGCGGATCGCCCCCAGCGCTCCACCATTGCTGCTGGTCTCTGCGCGATCGACATCGGCATCGTAGACCTTGGTCAAAAAGCTGGCATCGTAGGCACGGCGCTTGTCTGCATTTGAGAGCGCTGCATGGGCTTCATCTAGCAGCTGCTTGCGGGCGGCGATCGCCGCCTCAGAAAATTCGCGACGGGGAAGTTGCAGCGTGCGATCACGATGAGCTTGCTGAAGCTGCTCAGCTGTCGCCTGAATGGGCAACCCTAAAATGCGGTAGTAGTCAAGCGGAATTCTCACGATCCACTTCCCCAGTGTCAAAAATAAATATCAAAACCCCAGCCGTCCGCTAGACAACGGTACCTGTTTATCTGTGCTATTTCAAGCATTGCGCTCTTAATCTTCAGTTTGCACCCTTGCCTGTCGTTCTTACAAGTTCTTACAACTTAACTACTGCGCCTTATCTACTCGATTGCGCCTTGTTCCACTCTATTACTTCGCCCTGCGTTCCACTCTATTACTTCGCCCTGCGTTTACCCTACAAGCCACAATCTAAGTGATTTAAACTATAAATATAGTCGCCTCTGACTCTTTGGCATCATTTCTACAAAAAATACCTAGGCACTTTAAGATAGCTTTGATACGCGTTGAAATGTTTTGTTTCCTCTAGTTAGGGTTTAGAACTCTTAAATCAGCTTAATTAATCGATTATCTTGGGATTGTCGGGCAGACGCATCAGAGGACATCTGAGGCAGTGCAGACATTTGAAGCAGTGCTAGGGCGCTGAGTTGCTGTAACACACAGGACAGGTCATGGTTCAGGAACGAGTATTACCGACATTTTCCACAACTCCAACCAGCATCACCCGCGACGAGGGTCTGGGGCTCTACGAAGATATGGTGCTGGGGCGATCGTTTGAAGACAAATGTGCCGAAATGTACTATCGGGGCAAGATGTTTGGATTTGTCCATCTTTACAATGGGCAAGAAGCGGTTTCGACAGGGGTGATCAAAGCCTTTCGCTCTACCGACTATGTGTGTAGCACATATCGGGATCACGTTCATGCGCTGAGTGCTGGGGTGCCTGCCCGTCAGGTGATGGCTGAGCTGTTTGGCAAAGTCACAGGATGTAGCAAGGGGCGGGGCGGCTCCATGCACCTGTTTTCGGCAGAGCACAACATGCTGGGCGGCTATGCCTTTGTGGCCGAGGGCATCCCGGTGGCAACTGGAGCCGCATTTCAGTCAAAATATCGCCGAGAGGCGCTGGGGGATGCGTCGTCTGACCATGTAACGGCCTGTTTCTTTGGCGATGGAGCCAGCAATAACGGCCAGTTTTTTGAGTGCCTCAACATGGCGGCTCTGTGGAAATTGCCGATTCTCTACGTGGTAGAAAATAACAAATGGGCGATTGGGATGGCTCACGATCGCGCTACGTCTCAGCAGGAAATCTACAAGAAAGCCAGTGTCTTTGGCATGGCGGGCGTCGAAGTAGATGGGATGGATGTGCTGGCAGTACGGGCTGTGGCTCAAGAGGCGATCGCCCGTGCTCGCGCTGGAGAAGGGCCAACCTTAATCGAAGCGCTGACCTATCGGTTTCGGGGGCACTCCCTAGCCGATCCAGATGAACTGCGCTCTAAGCCGGAAAAAGAGTTCTGGTTCGCTCGCGATCCAATTAAGCGGCTGGCGGCTCACATGGTAGAACAGAGCCTTGCCACTCAAGAGGAACTAAAAGCCATCGACAAACGTATTCAAGTTCTGATTGAAGACGCCGTGCAGTTTGCTCTAGATAGCCCCGAACCTGATCCCAAAGATCTCTATCGCTATGTGTTTGCTGAAGACGAGTAGCGCCAGTTAGTTTAGTGAGTTCAGGCGGTGCCTCCTGAACTCCAGCTTTTTAGTCCTTTACAGCTCCAGTCCTATGCCTGATCCCCTGATGTATCGCGAGGATGCTTTTGTGGTTCTGGATTCTAACCAGGCCGAAGAGTTTCTTACACCTGCCGAGCTACTGGACAAGTTAAAGGGAGTGTTGGTGGGGTTACAAGACAACCTGCCGCGAGAATTGCAGAAGTTTCCTGA
>JAYUYI010000548.1:0-8409 GCA_043752545.1 Thermoleptolyngbya sp. | reverse complement strand
GAAGTGCTGTTTGCGTCGCTGACACTGCAACTGCTGGGCTTGGGCACCCCCATCATTACCCAGGTGATCATCGATAAGGTGCTGGTGCAGGAGAGCATTGCCACCCTAGATGTGATGGGGATTGGCCTGCTGGTAATTGCGGTGTTTGAGTCGCTGTTGGGCATCCTGCGGATGTTCATTTTTACCCACACCACCAATCGCCTAGACCTGGCGCTATCGGCTCAGCTGTTTCGCCATCTGCTGCGCCTGCCCCTAGCCTACTTTGAGGCACGCCGCGTGGGCGATACCGTTGCCCGCGTTCAAGAACTAGAAGAAATCCGCCAGTTTCTCACTAGTACGGCTCTCACTGTCATTCTCGACAGCATTTTTTCGGTGGTGTATCTGGTGATGATGGCGTACTACAGCCTCAAGCTGACGGGCATTGCCATGGCGGTAATTCCGCTCTATGCCATTTTGACGCTGGTGAGTACGCCGATCCTGCGCAACTGGCTAAACGAAACCTTTAACCGCAGCGCTGACAGCCAGTCATTTTTGGTCGAAACGGTGACGGGGATTCATTCCGTCAAAGCACACGCCGCCGAAAAAACCTCACGCGATCGCTGGGAAGGGCTATATGCCCGGTTTGTCCGCACGGGCTTCAAAGCTACCACCACCGCCAACATTAGCAACCACCTAGGCGACTTCCTCACCAGCTTTTCGGCGCTGCTGATTCTCTGGTTTGGTGCCAAGTTTGTGATCAATCAAGAACTTACTATTGGTCAACTGGTGGCGTTCCAAATGCTGTCGGGGCGGGTCACCGGGCCGCTGCTGCGACTGATCCAGCTCTGGCAAAACCTCCAGGAAGTGCTGCTGGCCGTAGACCGCATTGGCGACATTCTCAACGTTGCGCCCGAAGCCGAACCCGGCACGGGTCTGACGCTGCCGCCGCTGCGGGGGGAAGTAGCCTTCGAGCAAGTATTCTTCCGCTACCAGGCCGAGCAAGAGCCGATTCTCAAGGGGATTTCGTTTCAGGTAGAGCCAGGGCAATTTGTCGGCATTGTCGGGCGCAGTGGTTCGGGCAAAAGCACGCTGTCGAAGCTGATTCAGCGGCTATACCAGTCCGAATCGGGGCGAATTTTAATCGACGGGTTTGATATTAAAAGTGCCGACCTAGCGTCCCTGCGTCCGCAAATTGCCGTGGTGCTGCAAGAAGATTTTCTGTTCAACGGCTCCGTCCTAGAAAATATCACCCTGGGCAACCCCGATGTGACGGCAGAACAGGTGGTGGAAGCGGCGCGTCTGGCGGTGGCGCACGATTTTATCTGCGACCTGCCCAACGGCTACGAAACGAATGTGGGCGAACGCGGCACGGCGCTGTCGGGTGGGCAGCGGCAGCGGATTACTTTGGCACGTCTATTCCTCTCCGATGCGCCAATTCTGATTTTGGATGAGGCCACCAGCAACCTGGATGCTGAAACCGAACAGCAGGTGCTAGAAAACCTGAAGCGCATTTCCAAAAACCGCACCATGTTCTTGATCGCCCACCGATTTGCGCCACTCAAACGCGCCGACTTAATTCTGACGATGGAAAAAGGTGTGATCGTAGAACGCGGCACCCACGATGGCCTCGTTGCTCAAAAGGGCGCATATTGGTCGCTGTATCAGCGTCAGCAGATGTCAGTTTAGGAGACGCTGCCAGAGATGGTTGATATCAGTTTAGCGCTGCGGTTTGTCACTATCAATCCCAGAATTGCCGCAATCCTAGAGTTGCCATACCCGAATGGTGTTGTCAGAACTGCCGCTGGCTAAGGTTCTGCCGTTGGCGCTAAGGGCGATCGCATTCACACTATCGGCATGCCCCACTAGCGTATCGAGCAGACTGCCGCTGCTAATGTCCCACAGTTTGAGGCTGGTGTCGCTGCTGCCGCTGATCAAGTGCTTGCTGTCGGGCGTAAACACCACCGCGTTCACGTCCCGCGTATGGTCGGTGAAATTGCGCACCAGTTCGCCCGTTTGCAAGTTCCAAAGCTTAACCGACTTGTCGCGGCTGGCGCTGGCCAGCAGTTGGCTGTCGGGGCTAAAGGCGACAGCATTTACGGCACTCATATGCCCAGAAATCAGCCGCAGCTGTTCACCCGTTTGGATGCTCCACAGCCGTACTTTGTTGTCAAACCCGCCACTGGCAAACGTTTTGCCATCGGGGCTAGTGGCGATCGCCTTGATCATACTCAATACCCCGGTCAACACCTTCATCGTTGACCCATTGGCCATCTGCCACAGCCGAATCGTGCGATCTTCGCCACCGCTAATCAAAATTCTGCCGCCGGGGCTAAAGGCGACGGCGTTGACATCACGGGCATGACCCGTCAAATTGCGCAACAGCGCTCCCGTGGGCAAATACCACACCTTAATTAGGCAATCGTCTCCGGCGCTGATCAGCGTTTTGCTATCGGGGCTAATGGCCACCGTATTGACATCGCGGCTGTGTCCCGTCAGGTTAAACAACAGCTCTCCCCGCTGCGGATTCCATACCTTCACGGTGTCGTCTAAGCTGCTGCTGGCCAATAGGTTTGCTGTCGAATCTAAGGCCACGCTGGTAATCCAAGACGAATGCCCCATCAGCGTTTGGATACAGCGCCACCCCGACGATTGAGTCACCACTGACCGCACAAATGGAGGCTTGAAGCTGGGCGGGATGGATGGACTTGAGGTGGGTTGGCTAGCCGTAGTTGGGGCTGAGACAGGCTGGTTGGATGGGTTAACAGGCGGGCTAACGACAGGGGCGATCGCCCCCTTAGACGCCGCCTCGGTTCGCCCTCCGGGTCCACGGCGAGAACCCTGGGGGGTGCCGCTTGGCCTAGTACTCCGAGCCGTCGGCAAGAAATAGTCGGCGTTGAGGTCGCGCATCAAATCATCAGCCGCCTGATAGCGCTCCGACACCATGTCTTCCAGCATTTTGTCGAGAATTTCGGCCAACTGATTGCTCACCAAAACTCCGCGATCGCTCAAATACTTGCGCCAAATCCAGTTACCCTCTAGCGGGTCGTAGAGGTTGTCAGGCCGGGATTGGGTCATCAGATGCAGGCAAGTGGCTCCCAGGCTGTAGATGTCGCTGGCTGGGTAAGCGCGCCCGCTGCGAAACTGCTCGATTGGAGCATAGCCTTCAGTGCCAATCCGCGTCCCCGCTTGAGCCGAATCGTCACCCAATTGTTTCGCGACGCCAAAGTCAATTAGGATCAGCCGACCATCGGGCTGTCGCCGCAAAATGTTGGTGGGGGTAATGTCACGATGAATTACCTGTTGATGATGCACAAACCGCAGCACCGGCAAAATGTCTGCCAGCAGGTCGCGAATTTGGCGTTCGTTAAAGGGGCCGCGTTGCCGCATTTCTTGCAGCAAGCTATGACCTTCAACAAATTGCTGGACTAGGTAGAGATAATTGTCTTGCTCAAAGTAGGCCAGCAGCCTAGGAATTTGGGGATGTTCACCCAATTCATCTAGCCGCATGGCTTCTTGATTAAACAGTTGGACGGCTTTTTCTAGGGATTTTGTCCCCTGCACTTGGGGCGAAAACTGCTTGATGACGCAGCGCGTGCCCAGCCGATCTTCATCCACTGCCAAGTAGGTTCTGCCAAATCCCCCTTGGCCAATCGGCTGCACAGGCCGATAGCGTCCTCTCAACAGGGGGGTCAAGGGCGATCCACAGCTGGCGCAGTTTTTGGAACCATCAGGGTTCTGAGGACTTTTGCACTTAGGGTTTAGGCAACAGATCATGTTGGTAGTGCAGTGAGGCAGACGGCTTTAGCATTTTCTTAGGGGCTGGGGCTGGCGATCGCGCTGCCAATAAATCGCACCACCCGTATCTCTCAGTATGGCGGACAACGTCACTCCACTCCGCCACCTCAGCGACATAAATGTAGTTTGGATAAACTGATATATTTTCTTATTTCAGTAGAATACCGCCATTCAGTCGAGAGCCTTACGGCGCACGACCTGCACCTAAACACCCTGGGTTGCTGAAATTGAGCATCGCCATTAAATCTGAGCGTCGCCATTAAATCTGAGCGTTGCCATTATATTGAGCAGCGCCATCAGTGACGACTATCGCTAATGCTAGCGCCAAGCTTGCCGAATGGCTAAGGTAATTGCTGGCGTTGCTGCATGGCTTGCCTGAAACCCAATACTACCAGCACATTCGCCAAGGTTAAGAAAGACTCTGCGCCGCCGTGCAACAGATCTACATCCGCTAGAGATTTGCCATAAACTGTCTGTGCGTAAAGGGCGGCTGGAATGGTGACGGCAACAAACACCAGGGTCATGTAAAACCCAATCAGGGCGAGGCGCGGGGTTTGCCCTGAGCGAGTGAGAAACCAGAGAAAGCCCAGGTAGGGAAACAGGGAAATGGCGAACAGGGATTCTTTGGAAAACATCAGGAGTCTAAGGTTTTGGGGTGAGAGGGTTGGTCTGAGGTGGGGGCAGGCACTGTTTGACGAGACGCTAATGCCGACCGCCATACCCACCAGCCTCCAAGGCAGAGGGTCACATTGCCGATTACGGTCATTCCAGCTTGCAGGGTCACCAGCCACTCTAGATCGGTCGTGTTATCAAATAAATGCCAGGTGCAGGCGCACATGGCACTAATCAAGGCGGGCAACATCCCAATCGATAGGGCGCGCCATGCTCGGTTTTGCATGACATCGCCATAGCGCCAAATGAGTCCGATCGCGACAATCCACTCAATAACACTAGAGATGTGGATTATCCAGGTGGGGATGGAAAGGGCGTGCATGGGAAGGAGGGTAGGGGTGTAAGGAGAGTAGAGACGCGATGAATCAATGAGGGTAGAGACGCGATGAATCGCGTCTCTACCCTGCGATCCTAAATGATTTATTGCGGTTGATTTTGGGGCAATGTTCAATTGTGTAATCGATCGGGCTGTAGTGCAACAATAGAAACTGTTCGGGAATAGAAACTGCTCGGGGAAAACTGTTCGGGAACTGATCTGAAGATCTCTAGAGCACCGATTCAAACAGATATCTTGTAGGTAATTTTTACAACCCCATGTCCAACTTTCCCGAATCGCCCTCACCCCAACCCCTCTCCCAGAGCAGGAGAGGGGCTAAAGACACGCTCGGTTCCTCTTCTCCTCTTGTGGGAGCAGGGGTATAGCCCAAAGGGCATTCAAGAAAAGGGGATGAGGGCTGCTTTGAAGTTGTACATCGCGTTTTTACAGTTAATTTTTACTCCTTCAGCCCCATAATTCCTAGCTCATGAGTGTTTCGCTGCTTCGTTTGTTCGCTCGTTTTCCTGCTCCCGGCAGATTAGCTGGTCTGGCGATCGCCCTTCTGCTGCTGCTCACAGGCTGCTCTTTGCCCCAGGTGAGTGTCGAAGAGCGGCTGTTTCTAGATCGGTCGGTCGATTTTTTGGGAGCCTATGAGCTGCCGCCTCAGACGATTGAGGGAGTGCCTGTGGGCGGGTTGTCGGGTCTAACCTACGATCGAGAGCGCGATCGCTTTTATGCCATCTCCGACGATCGCAGCGACCGAGGAGCCGCTCGGTTTTACACGCTGCTTCTGACCGTCAAGCAGGATGAGCCGCCTTCTCCTGCCCCCGACACTGCCCCTGCTGCCCCAATCAAAATCGATCGGGTCACCGTTGAAAAACCGACCCTGCTGCTGGCCGAAGACGGCATACCGTATCCAGCCAGCACTATCGATGCGGAAGGGATTGCATTGAGTCCTCGGCAAACGGTATTTATTTCTAGTGAAGGCGTTACGGCGGACGGCATTTTGCCGTTTATTAGCGAGTTTGATCTAACGACTGGCCAATGGACCTCTAGCTTGCCGATTCCAGCACAGTATGTGCCTCGCATCGTAGATAACCAGCCGCAAGGGGTGCAAAACAATTTGGGATTTGAAGGGTTAACCCTAGGCGGTTCCAGTACGAGCGGTGGCTATCGGGAACCCTTTCGTATCTTCGTCTCTACAGAATCGGCCTTGACGCAAGACCTCAACCCCGCCACCCCCAACCAGGTGGTGCCGATTCGGCTACTCCATTATTTGGTCGGTGAAGGATTACCGCTCCTGCTGTCCGAACACCTTTATTTTCCTGACCCTACGCCGCCAGGAACAGGCTATGCTGGCCTCACCGAGATTTTGGCACTCGATCAAGGTGGCCACTTTTTAAGCCTAGAGCGATCGTTTGACCCGTTGAGCGGGGTTAGCGTTCGACTATTTCAGCTGGCAATGGGTGGAGCCACCGATATCTCCAGCATTGTTAGCCTCAAGGGTGATCTCAGCGCCATTCAGCCCATTCGCAAAAAGCTATTGCTGGATCTAAAAGACTTGGGCATTCGTCTTGATAATCTGGAGGGGATGACCCTAGGGCCTCAGCTGCCCGATGGGAGTCAAAGCCTGGTGCTAGTCAGTGACGATAATTTTAACCCCGCTCAGGTCACGCAATTTTTGCTATTTCGCCTGCGGTAGTTTAAGGTTGACAGCTAGCCATTAAGATGTTCGCTGGTTCGATCTGTGCGATATTTTGTTACGTTGTAATCGCACGCGCGGAATATCTTCCGAAATTTGCGCCAGCGGGTTGAATCTGACCTCCTGTTGAATCTAACCCGGTGTGGTTGATTTGACCCCGACCAAAACACTAGTGTAAATGCTGACTTTAAGCCATCTTTATGCAACCTTCTCTCTCTGCTGGACTTGTTTTGCAAAATCGCTACCGATTGCTCAATATCTTGGGGCAAGGCGGGTTTGGGCGCACCTATTTAGCAGAAGATTTAGGGCGGTTCAATGAGCGATGTGCGCTAAAGGAGTTTATTCCGGCGCAGTCTGGCAACTACGCGCTAGAAAAATCTAAAGAATTATTTCAGC
Source organism: Thermoleptolyngbya sp. (assembly GCA_043752545.1). Lineage (GTDB taxonomy): Bacteria > Cyanobacteriota > Cyanobacteriia > Elainellales > Elainellaceae > CASBQJ01. The sequence goes on along the minus strand of JAYUYI010000548.1, from coordinate 1,549 downwards.
GAGAAGCGGCAACGCTTTACCAAATTCAGCATCCTCAAATCCCTCAATTTCGCGCCACGTTTGAGGAAAATCAACGGCTGTTTTTGGTGCAAGACTATGTAGAAGGAAAAACCTATCGGGCGATTTTGAACGATCGGATTGCTCAGGGGTTGGCCTTTACGGAGGCCGAAGCGCTGCAATTGCTGCGGCAGCTGCTCCCAGTGCTGGCACATATTCACGCTAAGGGCATTATCCACCGCGATATTGCCCCCGACAATATCATGCTGCGCCAGTCTGACTTTCTGCCTGTATTGATTGACTTTGGGGTGGTAAAGGAAATTGCCACCCGGCTGCAAACGACAGCTACGGCTCCTCAATCTACCACCGTGGGCAAGCTGGGCTACGCTCCCAGCGAACAGATGCAAACTGGGCGGGCATACCCTAGTAGCGACCTCTATGCCCTAGCGGTAACGACCGTAGTATTGCTGACTGGGCGAGAACCGCAGGATTTATACGACGATATGAGTCTCACCTGGCACTGGCAGCGCTATGCCAATGTGCATCCTGGTTTGGTGCAGGTGCTCAATAAAATGTTGAGCTATCGACCGGGCGATCGCTATCAATCTGTGGCTGAGGTGGCTCAGGCGCTGCAAGCATTGACCCATCCAGCGGCGATGCCACAATCCCTTGGGCAGCAGCCTTCACCGATGGGCCAACCCCCCGATATGTATGCGGCGACGCAGCCGCCGATGCCAAACTCTACCCCCTTCTCAGAAGTGCAAACGGTAGCGATTGGGCGTCGTCCCATTCCCACCACTACGGCTGGAGGCGGTGCCGCTGGTCGCACTCGCCACGTCGATCCATCAATTCCGCTGCCTAACCAACAATCATCGTCTCTCTGGGACAATCCGCTAGCCGTGATTGGGATGGGGATCGGGCTAGCGGTTGTGGCTGGAATTGCCTCTTGGGCGGTGGTCAGCGCCTTTCTCAACGTCAACAATGCGCCTACCCCGTCTCCGACTGTGACCGTTGCGCCGACGCTCACGCCTAGCCCCACTCCAACGGAGTCTCCGTCCCCGTCGCCCTCTCCTACTCCTACTCCCTCTCCAGATCAACCCGTTGAGTTTGACCAGCGGTTGAATGTCAATCCTGGTTCTACCACGAGCACTCAGGGCAGCCTGCGAGGCAATCAAACCATTAACTATCTGGTGGCGATCGAGGAGGGACAACGGCTATCGGCAACCGTAGAGGGCGATGGGGTGACGATGAACGTTTTAGCCCCAGATCGGCAACCCGCCGATCAGCAGTCTAGTCAGGTACTGCGCTGGGACGGGCGCGCCGACTTCACAGGAGACTACATTGTCCAAGTCAAGCCTGTAGATGGGGCAAATCGCACTGACTATACCCTTAACCTCAGCCTAGAAGGCCGTCCTAGTCCATCTCCATCCCCCCAGCCACCGCCCGATCCAACCCCGCCTGATCCCGATCCCGGCGAGGTCAATGTTCAGACCAACTATATAGATTTTTCGCCGGGGCAAGCGGATCAGGAGGTCTCTGCCCAAGTCAGTGC
>JAYUYI010000547.1:0-8416 GCA_043752545.1 Thermoleptolyngbya sp. | reverse complement strand
GGGGCGATCGCATTCTTGCCGAAAAAATTTTGCTCGACAGCCAGCCGACTACAGGTGACGCTCGGCTGACTCGTGGGCAACAGCTCACCTACCATCGCCCCCCTTGGCAAGAGCCAGAGGTACCGCTAGACATTCAGATTTTGGCCGCAGATCCAGACCTGTTGGTCATCGCCAAACCGTCCGGATTGCCCGTGCTGCCGGGGGGCGGCTTTTTAGAACACACGCTGTTGTGGCAGCTCCAGCAACGGTATCCGCAGCGGCCACCGCTGCCTATCCATCGGCTGGGGCGGGGCACCTCGGGGCTAATGCTGCTAGCGCGATCGCCTGCCGCCAGAGCCAGCCTCAGCCAGCAATTGCGCGATCGCCAAATGGAAAAAATTTATTGGGCGATCGCGCAGGGTGTGCCCACCGCAGACGCCTTTACCCTGACCTACCCGATTGGCAAACTCGCCTATCCCACTTTGGGCTATCTGTATGCCGCTACTCCAGACGGGGCACCTGCGACTAGCCACTGCCGCGTCTTGCGTCGGTTTGAGCAGACTAGCCTATGGGAAGTGTCGATTTTGACCGGACGCCCCCATCAAATCCGGATTCACTTGGCGGCAGCGGGCTATCCGCTGTGGCAAGATCCGCTCTACGGGGTAGGTGGGGTGCCCAAGATCACCCCCAATCCCGATCACGCTGACCACAAACTGGCTGTCCCGGGTGACTGTGGCTACTACCTGCACGCCCAGCAGCTGACGTTTTTGCATCCGGTTAGCGGGGTGACCCTGCAGTTTACCTGTCCTCTGCCGCCCGCTTGGCGTACTGTTGTAGAGGTAGCTTAAAGACTCTCCTTCCCCAATGCGTCAGTTCAAATTCTTGCGGTGGCTGAGTGGGATCGCTCTGGTGCTGTGCCTCTGGCTGCATCTGACGTATCCGGCGCAGGCATCGATTCACCGCTACCCCGAAGCCGACGGGCAGGTCATGTATCGATCGCTGCAAACCCTGCGCGACGGGGGCGATCGCGCTTGGCAAACCGTTTTGTTTAAGCGGGTCAACCACGGGCAGGTGACGACTCTGCACCTGCGCTTAGTGGGTTTTCCAGGAGCCGCCGAGCTGCTGCATCCGCGATCGCTCCATGTGAGTGCCACAGGCAGCAGTCGCCAGTGGGACGCGCCAGATGTATTTGCGATCGCGTCTCTCGACCCAGCCCTCGCGACCAGCGTTGGGGAATACGAGTTTCGTGACATTATGGCGCAGCTAGAAACCAGCCTGCCGCTAGCTCTGACGCTGCCGCTCCAGACCGGAGACTCGCTCACCCTAACCGTGCCGCCGTTTGCCGTGCGGGAATGGCGCAAGTTGGTCGATCGGTAGGTAATAGACCGCTCTCACAGGGTGCGCTGGAACAATCCTTGCACCTGCACCCAGGCATCCTGGGCAGCGGCGGCGTTGTAGCTAGCCCGCTGATCGCAGAAAAAGCCGTGATCCGCCTCAAGGTAGCGCACGATTTGGTGGGGAATAGAGTGAGTTTGCAAGGCGGTGGCGATCGCATCCACTTGCTCAGGGGGAATGCTGGCATCTTGCAGGCCAAAAAAGGCGTAGAGAGTGCCTTTAATCTTAGATGTATAGCTGATTGTGGGTGCGCCACCGCCAGGGCAAAGTGTAGAAATACCCGCGCCATAAAACGACGCCGTAGCGGCCACATCAGGCAAGGTCGCCGCCAGGTACGCCACATGCCCGCCAAAGCAAAACCCAATGCAGCCCACCCCGCCGGGTTTAACGCTAGGCAAGGCTTTGAGGTAGTCGATCGCCGCCTGAATATCGCCCAGCAGCTCGTCCCGGTTGGTCAATTCTTTGTACTGCCGCCCCAGTTTGACGGCATCCGCCGTGTAGCCCGCTTCAAACCCCGGAGCAAGGCGCTGATAAATGGCAGGGGCGATCGCCACATATCCCGCTCTAGCAAAGCGCTCAGTCACCTCTCGAATATGTGCATTTACGCCAAAAATTTCCTGAATCACGACTACACTAGGGAACGTGCCTACCAAGGACGCTGTGACCTCAGCCGCCCCTGCCGCTTGTGATTCTTTGCCTACTGGCTCTGCTAGGTAAGCGGCGATCGCCAAATCTCCGTTTTTCACCTGAACATGGCGGGTGCGGATTGGAAACGGGGAAATTTGACTCATCTTGACTCAATCCACTGAATAAAAGGGTTAAAGCAGAAAATACTGGCTGGCTTTAACAGTATTGCTTTAACAGTAGCCTTGATCGGGAAGCCTGGAAAATCACCCGACTGGAGTGTAGACATCCATCGTAGATAATGCTGATATAACAGCAATGCTTTTTCTTTTAACTGTTCAATTTGCCAACTCTCTAAACCCGAATAGCTCGGAGACTTCTCATGGTTGAGTTCCAAATCCAGCCAGACAGCGAAATTCCGGCGTCTACCCAGCTGTTTAATCAGATTCGGTTTGCGATCGCCTCCCGTCAATTTCCGCCGGGGCATCGCCTGCCTAGCACCCGCCAACTGGCCATGCAAACCGGGCTGCACCGTAACACCATCAGCAAAGTGTATCGCCAGCTCGAAGACGAAGAATTTGTCGATGCCCGTGCCGGGGCTGGGATTTTTGTGCGTGCCCAGGGAGATGAAGGCGGCGCGAGCGGCAACCGTTCGCCGATTTTGGCGCAATACCCGCTGGCCTATAAGCTGGTGCAAAAGAGCCTGGATGATTTGCTCAATCAGGGCTGTACACTGAGCCATGCCCGTGAGCTATTTTTGGCAGAAATTGACTGGCGGCTGCGCTGTAGCGCGCGGGTGCTCGTGACTGCGCCCGGTTACGACATTGGAGCCGGTCAGCTGATGGTGCGAGAGTTACAGGAAGCCCTGCAAATTCCGGTGCAGCTGGTGCCGCTGGAAGAGTTGAGTGGGGTGCTCGACCAAGCGCGCGGGGGCACAGTGGTCACCAGTCGCTATTTTATTGGAGCGGCTGAAGCGATCGCCGCGCCTAAATCAGTGCGGGTGATTCCGGTCGATATTTATGACTACAACAAAGAATTTAAGCTGTTAAAGAACTTACCCAAAGAAACCACCATTGGCTTTGTTAGCCTTAGCTCCGGAATTTTGCGGGCAGCAGAGGTGATTATTCACAGTTTGCGGGGCGATGAGCTGTTGATTATGACGGCTCAAACGGACGATGAATATAAGCTGAAGGCGATCGTCCGCAATGCTCAGATTGTGGTCTGCGATCAGGCCAGCAATATGGCGGTGAAGGCAGCCATTCAGTCCGTGCGCGACGACATCATCCGCCCGCCCAAGGTGGAATGCTGCGAGAACTACATTGGTGAAAAATCGATCAGCTTGCTAAAGCGAGAACTGGGACTAGACTGAGGTAAATCTAGAGCCGTCTTTGGCATTTCTGTGGCAGGTCTGGATGTCTGCCATCAAGGGCATCATCCAGACTGTTTCATCCTAATTGCGTTAAGGTTGGCCTTGAACCCGGATGGCGGTGCCTGTGGCTGTGATTAACAGCAGCACCCCTGTTTCATCAAGATTGATCGTGCCCGTATTGATCGTAATCCCAATTACCCCATTTGCTCCCAGGCGCACAGCTCGTTTTTCTAGTTCGGCGATCGCATCTTGCTGCCCTTGCTCAAACACCCGTTCGTAGCTGCCCGTGCGTCCTCCAATAAAATCGCGGATCCCGGCAAAAAAGTCGCGCAGCGCATTGCCGCCATACACGACCTCAGCGGTGACAACGCCCAGGTATGCCTCGACGATTGCTCCCTGAATCACATCAGTTGTTGATAGAATCATGCCTTGCTCTCTGCTCGCGATGAGCTATTTGGGTCATCTGTTTCAGTACCTAGACATGATAAAACTAAAAACGCGGGGTAGCATAGCGTGAAGTAGCGTCATCCGTTGCCTTGGGTTTCATAACTGTCTAAATTCCGGTTAAAAATCCAGCAGTACTGGTTTAATCTCACGCTAAATCGGCTACAGATTAACGAGTGTTGTTGTTGACTCAATTTACTTTTTTGTGATCGCATTTTACTCACATTTGCCATCACCTAAATTCTTCCCTTACCTAAGTTTGACTGTGAATAAGCCAATTCTATTAACCTTCAGCGTCCTGGCCAGCGGACTGCTGTGTCCGGTGTCTTTAGCCGTCGCCGCGCCGCCGGTAGCACCTGAAATTCAGGCGACTGAAATCCAGTGGGTACTGCCGCCACAGCCGCCATCGGTGCGAGTAGCGCAACAGCAGCAGCAAGAGGTGACCCGTCAGGTTAATGCCCTGCTGCGGCGCGGCAAGGAGCTGGTGGATGCCCGCAACTACGTTGAAGCGGTGAGCGTGTATCAGCAGGCCGCTAGCTTAGAACCCGATAATGCTCGCATTTTTTCGGCCATTGGGTTTGTGCAGGCGCAGCAGGAAAATTTTCCGGCAGCCGTTGCGGCCTATCGGCAGGCGATCGCCCTAGACACCGATAATGCGCCGTTTTACTATGCCCTGGGCTTCTGTTTGGCCAACCTCGAAGACAACTCAGCCGCCGCAGACTCCTATCGACAGGCCACCAGGTTAGATCCCAACAACATTGATGCCCAAGTGGGATTGGGCGTGGTCTTATCGCGCTTAGAAGACTATGAAGGCGCGATCGCGGCCTATCGCCGAGCCATTGTGCTGCGCCCCACTGGCAACGGACGCATCCTAGAAGCGCTGGGCACTGTGTTGACGCAGGCAGAACGGTACGACGAAGCCGTTCAAACCCTGCGCCGAGCCGCCGACATTTCGCCACGTCGGACGTTGGTGCAGGTCAATCTAGGAGTAGCCTTGATCAATTTAGGCCAAACTCAGGACGGGCTAGAGGCTCTCAGGCGGGCGTCGTCACTAGAGCCACGCAATGCCCAAATCTATCTCCAAATCGGCGATGTCTACCGCGCCCAGGGCGATTTGCCGCAAGCAACGTCGTTCTATCAGCGTGCGGCTTACACTCAACCCGATTTAGTTGAGGCGCAAACCCTGCTAGGTGAACTGCTGATGCAGCAAGAAGACTATCTCCAGGCCGTTATTGTCTATCGTCAGCTGGTGCAGTTGACGCCCACCGATGCAGACGCTCATTACAACCTAGGCGTGGCGCTCAAGCAACGTCGCAGCGATGCAGAGGCGATCGCAGCCTTAGGGAGCGCGATGCAACTCTATCAACAGCAGGGCAACACCGAGGGTGCCAAAAAAGCTGAAGACCTAATTGACGACTTAGACTAACCTGGGCGGCATTTCTAGCCTAATCTTGAATCTGAGGGTTGCATCGAGCGACATCCGTAGTAGTATATTTGTACTGTATGGAGTAGCCACCATGAGCCAACAAACCCTCGAACCCATCACCCTGCGCCAGCTCAGTCTCTTGCCCGACAGCCTCACTCCACACCTACGCGATCTAGGCGATGCCGTTGAGCAAACTCGTCAGTTGTTCAACCACACCGGATCTAATGCAGAGCTATTGCTGAAAGTGCAAGCTATGACTGCCGCCCTGCAGGGGCTCTGCCCAGATAGTGTCGCCCCAGACCATCGGTAGTGCGATCGGCTAATCGCGATCGGCCAATCGCGATTAGCCAATCCCTATTAGCCAATCCCTCAAACTGATACCACGGACTTTCATCTACAACTTACCAGGATGAGGGTGCGTGGTGTTTGCGTTGCAGTCCATAGCGGTGGCATGCCACATACACAGTGTTTACATAAAAATACGTTAGACTTGCTATTCCGTTGAATTAATCATTGAGGCTGCTCAGAATGACAGAAATGGTGTCTGCAGATGAGGACAAACCTGGCGGTAGGGAACAACCATCCCTAGCTTTGGAGACGCTACCCGCTGCATCTCCCTACCAGGCAGCACGCCAGACCCCGTCGGTACATCCGACCCAAGAGGTATTTCAGAAACGTGTCATGGTACAAACGCCGACAAACGCACCGCCGACCAAACGCTGGAGAATCGAAGATAGCGAAGAGCTATACCGCATTGGGGGCTGGGGCGATCCGTATTTTTCGATCAATGCGGTGGGGCATGTCACGGTTTCCCCGCAGGGCGATCGCGGCGGTTCGCTAGATCTGTACGATTTGGTGAATGCGCTGAAGCAGCGGAACTTGGGGCTACCGTTACTGATCCGCTTTTCCGATATTTTAGAAGACCGAATTGGACGGCTGAATGCCGCCTTTGCCAAGGCGATCGCTCGCTACAATTACCCTGGCGTTTACCGGGGCGTGTTTCCAGTTAAGTGCAACCAGCAGCGACACTTATTAGAAGACCTAGTGCGCTTCGGCAAACCGCATCAGTTTGGGCTAGAGGCTGGGTCTAAACCAGAATTAATGATTGCCCTGGCGCTGCTAAATACACCCGGCGCGCTGCTGATCTGCAATGGCTATAAAGATCGCGAATACATTGAAACCGCAATCTTGGCGAAGCAGTTGGGCAAGACGGTAATCATTGTCCTAGAACAGGTCGAAGAAGTCGATCTGGTGATTGAAGAAAGCCACAAACTGGGGATTGAGCCAATTTTGGGCGTGCGTGCCAAACTCAGCGCCAAGGGGATTGGCCGCTGGGGCACATCGGCAGGCGATCGCGCCAAATTTGGGTTAACCGTTCCCGAAATTATTCAGGCGGTCGAAAAGCTGCGCAGCGCGAATATGCTGGGCTGTCTGCAACTACTGCACTATCACATTGGCTCTCAAATTTCGTCGATTAGCGTGATTAAAGACGCCATTCGAGAAGCCAGCCAAATTTATGTGGAGCTGGCGCGGCTGGGGGCAGCCATGAACTATTTGGACGTGGGCGGCGGGCTGGGGGTCGATTATGACGGCTCTAAGACCAACTTCTACGCGTCCAAAAACTACAACATGCAAAACTATGCCAGCGATGTGGTAGCCGAAATCAAAGAAGCCTGCGAGGAACGGAGTTTGCCCGTACCCACGCTAGTTAGCGAAAGCGGACGGGCGATCGCCTCTCACCAGTCGGTGCTGGTGTTTGACGTGTTGGGTACCAGCGAAGTCATTGCCGAAGAACCCGAACCCGCCAGCGACAGCGAACATCTGATCATCCGCAACCTCTACGAAACCTACCGCGCCATCACGGTTGAAACCTACCAGGAGGCATACCACGACGCCACCCAGTTCAAAGAAGAAGCGGTGAGCCTGTTTGGCTTTGGCTATGTCAGCCTGACCGAACGGGCGCGGGCAGAACGGCTGTATTGGGCTTGCTGCGCCAAAATTCTCAGCATCGTGCGCCAGCAAGAATACGTGCCCGATGATTTGGAAGACTTGGAAAAAATTATGGCGTCGATTTACTACGTCAATCTTTCTGTCTTTCAATCGGCACCCGATAGTTGGGCCATCGACCAGCTCTTCCCGATTTTGCCAATTCATCGGCTAGACGAAGAACCCACCTGCCGGGCAACTTTGGCAGACCTCACCTGCGATAGTGACGGCAAGATTGATCAGTTCATCGACTTGCGAGATGTCAAATCGGTGCTAGAGCTACATGCCCTGAAGCGCAACGAGCAGGCTAATCCGGCGCAGACCGCCGCTTCCCAGCCAGCTACCGCGCCCATCCCGCCGCCGTCCTATCAGCCCTATTACCTGGCCATGTTTCTGGGCGGTGCCTACCAAGAAATTATGGGCAACCTGCACAACCTGTTTGGCGACACCAATGCCGTTCATATTACCCTCACTCCCAAGGGCTACCAAATTGAACATGTCGTCAAAGGCGACACAATGAAAGAAGTACTGGGCTATGTGCAATATGACCCAGAAGACTTGATGGAAAACATGCGCCGTCAAAGCGAACAGGCTCTGCAAGAAAAGCGGATTACGCTTCAAGAAGCGCAATTGCTATTGCAAAACTACGAGCGATCGCTGAGTCGATATACCTACCTATCGTCCTAATGGGGCCTATCGTCTTGATGGGGTAGCTTGACCTGATTTAAGCGCTGAATTACTTTCTAGTAGAGAGATCCAGCGCTTAGACTATTCACTGACCTGCTGGCACAAGACTAGAACCCGTCCTAGTCCAAAAAAATCAAAGGCAATCTGTCTCATCCCCATGCAATTGAGCATGCGGCACATCCTGTAGGGTCACGGCAATGGCGTGACCCTACCCAGCGATCGATCTGTAGCGCTTATGCCTTAAATCGACATCAAATCGATTAGGTAAAGTCGGCACTGGTGAGCGTATCTTTTTGCACCCCTTGCACCAGACCAATTTGCTCCTGACCCACTCGAATCAGCGTGCCTTTAGTCCGCTGTACAAACACTAGATTACCAAAGTCCAGATTCCCAGATAGGCCAATTCGGTCTGTGCCGTCTTGAAAATCGGTAATGGTGTCACGGCCTGTTTTACGCTTCAACACAAATACATCCTGGTTCTTACCGCCCTTGAGAAAATCCTTGCC
>JAYUYI010000546.1:0-3427 GCA_043752545.1 Thermoleptolyngbya sp. | reverse complement strand
AGTGCCATGCCCCCCCACCAAATTACCGATCAACCTGCCTTCCAAGTGCCGTGGAAGCCGGGAGGAATGATGCTGGGCAAGGCGAGGCGGCACACGGGTTCATCATCGAGCCGATCGCTGTCATAGACCCAGACTTCGCTGGTTTGGCGATCGCCATCCAACACCACCGTTAGGATCCAGCCTTGCGCCGGACTGGCCGCATCGGGAGCGTAGATCGGTTCAATGGGGTAGCGGTTTGCTCCCAGATCGGCAGCGGTCAGCGTGCCTGTTTCGTAGTCAAATCGCCCGATCGCCCCAAATAAATCTTGGCCGCGATCGACCTCTGGCCGATGCAGGGAAAAGTAGGTAAACCGCGATCGCTGCCCCACGTCTGTGGGAGAAACGACCGGAAATTCGCAGCCCCGATCAACCACACAGTGCATGTCGGTTACCGTTGCCGATTGCGCCGCCAGCCGCAGTTGCCAAAGCGTGCCTTGCACAGGGGTTTGAATGTCGCCTGTGGGCACTTCTTTTAGATATTGGTTGGTGCGAAAATCGTTAAACCGCACCAGATCAAACACGACTGCGCCGTCGCTGTCCACCCAGCCATTGCCAAAGTGCCACTGAAACCAGGGTTCTGTTTCACCTCGGCTCACCACCTCCAAGCTGTTGCGGTCAATCACCAGAATCTGTGTGCCCTGCTGTGGATTCCAGTTCATCACATCGCTGTAGCTTTTGAAGTTGGCCAAGACAGGCAGCAGGTTGATTTGCAAAGGCGGAATCAAAATGATGAGATATGGCCCCGCCATCACAAAGTCGTGGATGAACGGGATGCCTTTGAGCGCGATCGCCGCCTGTTGCCGAATCGTGCCGCTAGCGTCGCTGCGGTAGAGATGCAGCACCGCCGATTTGCCAATCACCACCCCAAAATTGTAGATATCGCCCGTCTGCGGATCGCGTTTGGGATGCGCCGAGTAGGGTAGGACAGTGCCGTGCGTTCCGACCAGCCCACCCAAATTATCTAGCCCAATTGTGGCTAGCGTTTGCAGGTCGAGGGCGTGGGGCTGACCCGCTTCCCACAGCGCCAGCAGCCGATCGGCCACGGCAATTACAGAGGTATTGGCGACGTTCTTTGGCGGTTTGCCAAACCAGTCCCAAGGCGCACCGGGGGCGGTCATGCCATAATTGCCAAACAAAAACTGATCGGCCTTGGCTTCGGCCTGGTAGCCCGCTGTTTGCACATAGCGATAGGTTGCGGTTGCGCCAGCATCACTAAAATTGACGGCCAAAATTGCACCATCGCCATCAAACCAGTGCCCCACACGCCGGGTACCCCGCGATACTCGACCTGGGCCATTGCGATAGAGGGTGCCGCGCAAACCAGTGGGAATGGCACCAGCCACCACGCTCAGTGAGGTAGTAGCAAATTCGGGTGCAGGCTGCTGGAAGGCGATCGCCCAAGGTTTGGTGGTAGTGGCTGGAGTGGTGCTAACCATAGATACCTGATGGGGTAGGGGAGAAGCGGTTTGGGGTAGAAACAGCAGGGGGCGAATTCATCCCCAGATTCAGCAACGACGTAAGTTTATGATACCAAGTCGGTGATGGGTCGGGTACGAGGATTCAAGTTGAGGCTAGAGCATTAGCAGCATAGTGTTGGTAGTTGTTGCGTCCGTTTTTTTTGGCTTGGTATAGCGCCACATCAGCATTTTGGAGCAATGTACTACTACCTAGACCATCGTCAGGATGCATTGCAATACCGATGCTAGCGGTTATATCTAGCCAATAGCCTTGCAAGAGAAACTGAGGTTGCAGCACTTCAATCAATCTATGGGCAATCTCACTCGCATCTTCTCGGTGGCGAATTTGAGGCAACAGCAGCACAAATTCATCCCCGCCCCAACGAGCAATCACATCTACTTGCCTCAGGCAGCCAACAAGACGGTGGACAACCTCCTGTAACAAGAGATCTCCGATGGCATGACCCAACGTATCATTCACGTGTTTAAACCGATCTAAGTCCAGAAACATCACGGCAACAAGGCTGAATTCGTCATTCAATTCGCTAGTTAAGGCGGCAGTCAATTTTTGGTTAAACAAGATTCGATTGGGAAGATTCGTCAGCGCATCATGTAAGGCTTGATGCTTCATCACGGCTTCTGTTTGCTTATCTTGAGTCACATCTCGAAAACTCAAAACCCCACCCACAATTTCACCTTTCAATTGGTAAGGCTGTAAATAGTACTCAACAATATTGCCGCTGGTTAACTGTAGAAAGTCGTGCTTTTCTGCATTAAGCTGTACAAACAAGGCTTGAAATCTGATGGCGTCTGTCTCAGTTAAGCATTCTAATATGGCATCAAGCAACTCATTACTACGCCCGGTTGAGTTCAAGTCTGGAAGCTGCCAAAGGCTAACGAACTTTTGATTAAAGCTGACGATTTCTCCGGCATTGTTAAGCACGAGAATTCCATCAGCGGTCGCTTCTAACGTTGCCAACAACAATGACAAGGAGCTTTTCAACTTAGCATTATTTTTCTTCATCAGGTCATTTTGTTTGGCCAATTGCTGCTCTTGCTGAAAGCGTCGTAAAGCTTCTGTAACGGTTAAGATTAAATCGGTTTCGTCCCAGGGCTTACGAATATATCGGTATAGGGCAGCCGCATTGACAACATTGCCAACAGAATCAACATCGGCTTGCCCAGTCAGCATAATTTTTAGAGTCTTGGGATAAAGGGCATGCAGTTGAATCAACAACACATCTCCTTCCATCCCTTGCATTTTTTGATCGGAAATAATCAGAGCAATTTCTTTGCCCTCTGCTGTCAATTCTGCACAAAGTAAAAGAGCGTCTTCACCCCCATTGGCAAGCTCAATGTCATAGCCTTTGCTGAAGCTGTGCTTGAGTTGATTGCCCAAGCTCCTAAGGATACCCCACTCATCATCCACACAGACAATTGCTGATCTCATAAGCTATTAACTCAACGCTGTACTAATCACTAGCTGTAACTCTTCCTCTGTCCAGGGTTTGTAGAGGCAAGTATAAAGATTGGCGTGTTGTCTGGCGCGCTCAATTGCGGCTGCATCTGCTTGCCCGGTGAGCATGACCGTTATAATTTTCGGAAAATGTTGGTGAACCGTAGCCAAAAACTCATCTCCTCTGATATTTGGCATCAGCCAGTCAAAAACAACAATCAGGATTTTGATTCCTTCTGCTTCTAACTCGTCAAGCACTATCCAGGCTTCTGCCGCACTTTGGGCAACTTCGTAGACATACCGATTGCCAAAGCAGCGTTTTAGCTGTTCCTTAAGAGCCTTCAAAATTGAATCTTCATCATCAACACAGAGAATGGCAGCATTAGACATCGTTAAGTTTCCTTTAAAATTACTTGACAGACTCTATGGGTAGCCAAACCCGGAATTGACTACATCCTGGCTGACTCTCTACTGT
>JAYUYI010000545.1:0-8419 GCA_043752545.1 Thermoleptolyngbya sp. | reverse complement strand
GTACACAAACCAGCCCATCGTCTCCCCCATCTAGCGCTAAATGCGGCTCATGGCGGCTCACTTCGGGCTGTAGATCAGACAGAACAGCAGTCGGAATGTAAGGTGGATTGGACACCATGCCGCTCAGGCTCCCCTGGAGTTGGGTGAGCGGCTGAAACCAAGAGCCAGAATAGAATTGGATTCGATTTGTGAATCCAGCTGTCTGGGCGTTTTGGCGCGCGATCGCCAGCGCGGCTGCACTGCAATCGACGCCGTGGACGGTGGCCGCTGGGAAACCGTCTGCTAACCCTAAGGCGATCGCCCCACTGCCTGTACCCAAGTCAGCCCAATGACCGTGAGCTAAGTCGGTATGCTGAGCGGCGGCGATCGCCAGATCAATGATTAATTCTGTTTCGGGTCGAGGAATCAACACGGCTGGAGAAACCGCCAGCGTAAACGACCGCCAGTGCGCTAGCCCAGCCAAATATTGGACAGGCACTCTCTGGCTAATCCGCTGCTGCCAGCGTAGTGTAAGTTGCTCTAACGAGCAGGCGAGCGGAATCGTCGGCTGGGTTTTGAACGTTTCTAGCTTTAGCTGTAGCGGTTCTAACGCACTGACCGCTTGCAGCAGCCAATCTATTTCAGATGTGGCAATGGCGGCGGCGATCGCCTCGCGACGAGCCTGCTGCCGCCATTGCCAAAGTGCTTCTCCTGACGTGATCTCATTGCTCATCGGAGCATCTGCAAGCAGTTTACGGTGTTGGAGACGGACGGCCAGCGGGAGGTTGGGCGGCTGGAGACGGTCTGGCCGCAGGCGACTGTCCTGGACGCGGCTGCCCCCCGGCAGCAGGCTGAAGCGTTCGAATAAAGTCCAACGTTTCGCGCGGGGGTACCAGCACAATGCGGTTTAGATCTTCACTGTCTTCTTGCTGCAAAATCCCAATCAGGTTTTCCAAAGTGGTCACCTGAATGCGAATTTGACTAGCCAACGTCGGTTCTTGCTGCGTCACGCGAGCCATCATTCCCTGTAAATCTTCTTGAGAGAAGAATATAGGAATTACGCGTTGCTCCCCCTGTTGAATGGTTAAATATCCCCCCGTTTGGGTAGACTCTGCAAAAAATAGCGGAACGCCTTCAAAATCTTCTCCATTTTGCCCATTGCGCTCTAATACGGTGATAGCCGACTGCACCTGCTGACGCATGGGAACAAAGTAGAAATTTAAAGCCGTACTGCTGTTTGCATTTGCAACAGCCAGTTGATAAACCTCGGCTAGAGACACAGGCGTTACCCGGACATTATTCGCCAGTTGAGGCTGTTGCGTTTTGAGATTGTCAAGAAACTGCTGGGCATCTTGCCGACTAATAAATACTCCAGTTACAGAAGTAGCCTCTGTTTGCCCTGCTTCGGGAGTGGCCACCAGTGGAGTTCCGTTGGCGTCGGTAATTGCAAATACGGGAACGGGGCGCAAGCGTTCAACGACCTGAGGTTCGGTCAACGCTAATGCTTGAGTCTGATCTGCTGCAAGTGATCCAAGCCATAGTCCGCCGACCAAACTAGCCAGTGCTGCACTCCGTCGAATGAATGACTGCATAACTTCTCCTTGCTGAAGCGCAAAAATGAATTCTCTGGGGGGTGGAGCCAAACGCTGATTTTCCAGCGCTTAACGGTTACCACACGAAATAAAAGTGATGAATCGACCCTCGCATGGGAAACAGATTCAGTTGGGTAATCTCAGTATTTCCTGTAAGACTAGTATTTCCCTTCAGAACCGCTTTATTATTCCATAGATTGGCAAGTCCACATGAATTGGGTGTGACACGCCTAACTCTAATTGATGACTTTCTGGGTAGGACGCTAAATGGTTTGCTAAGGGCATGGTACCGGACGGATTGGGGGTAGCTCCTATACTAGATGACTTGATAAAATCTTACGGAGACTTAAGTGCTGCTATATCGCTGACCCATTCACGGCAAAAATGGTTCCATTCTCGCGACTTGGTGGATAATTTTAGGATTGCATCTGAGTAATTAAGATGAATCACTTAAATTTAGAGATATCTCACCGAATCCTCTCAAGGGTTCTCTGTCGAGGAGGGGCGATCGCCATTCTGCTTACGGCTGTGGCCTGTCAACCTGCCGTCAATACTCCTGATAGCAGCCCTGATAGCAGCAGTCCTGCTACGTCAAGCGACCCCAATTCCAGCAGCGGCGGGCTGAAAATGGGGAGTCTCTTGCCCATCACTGGGGATCTGGCTCAGTACGGCAAACCGATGCAAGATAGCGTTGGCTTTTTAGTGGAAACCGTTAATGCCTGTGGAGGTGTTTTGGGTAAACCCATTGAGCTAATTTCTGAAGACGAAGAAACAGATCCGTCGGCAGGTGCTGCCGGCATGACTAAGTTAGCAGAAGTAGACCGGGTGGGCGGGGTCGTTGGTGCCGCCGCTAGTTCTGTATCTAGCGCCGCTATTGACATTGCTGTGCGCAACCAGGTGGTGCAAATTTCTCCTGCCAGCACCAGCCCGGTATTTACCGATCGCGCTAAAAAAGGAGAGTTCAATGGTTTCTGGCTGCGGACAGCTCCACCCGATACCTTTCAAGGAGATGCACTGGCCCAATTGGTTAATCAAGAGGGTAGCAAAAAAGTCGCGATTCTTGCGGTCAACAATGATTATGGCAATGGCCTAATTCAATCGTTTACTCCGGCCTTCAAAGCGTTGGGAGGCACCATCGTCAACGAGTCTAACCCGACTCGCTACGCTCCCAAAGCGACTAGCTTCGATTCGGAAGTGGGTGCCGCATTTAGTGGCGCTCCTGATGCTGTATTGCTGATTGCTTATCCAGAAACAGGCAGCGTCATCCTCAAAGCCGCTCAAGAACAAGGGTTGCTGGGTGCCAAAACCAAGGTAATTATGACCGACGGCATGAAAACTGACAAACTAGCGGCGTTAGTCGGTCAAACGGCCGATGGGAAGTACATCACTAGTGGCATGATTGGGACTGCTCCTAGTGCCGGGGGGCCAGGGAGTAAGGAATTTAGCGATCGCTACAAAGCCAAGTTCAACCGCGATCCTCAAGTCTATGACCCCAACAGTTGGGATGCCGCCGCGCTGCTAGCATTGGCAGCAGAAGCCGCTAAAGGCAGTACAGGCGCTCTGATTAAAAACAAAATCAGCGATGTGGCCAATGCTCCCGGCGAAGCGGTGACCGATGTGTGTAAGGCGTTGGCGTTGGTTCGTGATGGCAAGGAAATTAACTATCAAGGAGCCAGCGGCACACTCGATTTGGATGCCCAAGGAGACGTGGTGGGCAGCTACGATGTATGGACTGTTTCAGGCACCGGCACGATAGAGGTTAAATCTACTATTAGCGTGGGCGGGTCTTAAACGAGACGCCTCTGGTGAACCCAATTCCAAGAGAGTAAAGGTCGAGGGATCGCAATCCCTCGACCTTTAATTTAGTAATTTAGCTAAGGCTATATAGATACGCGATGTGCAACTTTCAATCCGCCCTCATCCCCCAGCCCCTTCTCCCACAGGGGGAGAAGGGGAGCTAGAGTGGATCAAAGTCCCTCTCCCGCTCTGGGAGAGGGCTTAAAGCCTTCGGCATACATGAAAAGGGTGAGGGCGGTTCGGAAAAGTTGGACATCGCGTTGATTTAGGTAAGGCTACATGGATTGAAATTTTCTTAACTCGAGTTTATTTACCTGCCGATACCAAGCGCTGCTGCTTCTGAAATTGCAAATGCTGGATCAGGGCTTCAACCTCAGCTCGCAGGTGCAATAGCTCTAGCTGATGAGTTGTTTGATAGGGCAGCTTGCCTAGGTCAGATGCCGCAGATCCGGGAAGAGTAGATGTGCGATCGCGCTCTGGCATAGTAGAGGTCAACGGGTTACCCACGATTTGAGAGGTCTGCAAATCAGACGCAGAAATTGGTATTAAAGCCTGACTAGTCATTTGTACTCACTTACACCACAGAAATGATTGTAACCTAGGCTTGGATCTCGATTGTATTGAAATTATCGATTTTCTTAACAGGTAACCTGTGGCAGTTTGATAATTGGCTAATTGTGGAGCGATTCTACCGTGCAGCATAGGCTAGGGTAAACTTAAGATTCTAGACTGCTCACGCCCCGCTGATTGCAACTGCGGGATGACCCTCTAATCCCTTGCAGCGAAATTATAGAACTGCCGTGACTCTGACTTCTAATAATCCCCTCGTTTTAGAGGCAATCTCGAATCCGATCGCCACCCCTGCTGCTGGTCTTAACCAATGGAAAGGGTTGATTGAAACCTATCGGGCATATCTGCCTGTTACCGCGCAAACGCCTGTGGTGACCCTATTGGAGGGAAATACACCTCTGATCCCGGCTCCGGCGATCGCGGCCCAGGTCGGTCGAGGTGTCCGCGTATGGCTCAAATATGACGGCTTAAACCCAACCGGGAGCTTCAAAGACCGGGGCATGACGATGGCTATTTCTAAGGCCAAAGAAGCAGGAGCCAAGGCCGTAATTTGCGCCAGTACCGGCAATACCTCGGCGGCAGCGGCTGCCTATTCACGGCGGGGCGGGTTGCGGCCATTTGTCTTAATTCCTGATGGCTATGTGGCGGTCGGCAAGCTAGCGCAAGCGCTGCTGTATGGAGCCCAGGTACTGGCGATTAAAGGCAACTTTGACCGAGCGCTAGCGATTGTGCGGGAGATGGCAGAACATTACCCGATTACGCTGGTCAATTCAGTCAATCCGTATCGGCTAGAGGGTCAAAAAACAGCCGCGTTTGAAATTGTCGATGTGTTGGGTACGGCTCCCGATTGGCTCTGCATTCCCGTCGGCAATGCCGGAAATGTGACGGCCTACTGGATGGGCTTTTGCCAATATCATCAAGATGGCAAGTGCGATCGCCTGCCTCGCATGATGGGCTTTCAGGCTGCAGGAGCTGCGCCCTTGGTCACAGGGCTGCCAATTGAACATCCCGAAACCTTAGCAACCGCCATCCGCATCGGGAACCCTGCCAGTTGGGACAAGGCCGTAGCGGTGAAAGATGCCAGCCAGGGAGAGTTTAACGCCGTCACCGATGCCGAAATTTTAGATGCCTATCGCTTACTGGCGACAGAAGAAGGAATTTTCTGTGAGCCGGCCAGCGCCGCATCGGTGGCCGGGTTGCTCAAGGTCAAAGACCAAGTGCCTGCCGATGCGACTGTGGTTTGCGTGCTGACCGGCAATGGTTTAAAAGATCCAGATACTGCGATCAAGCACTGCGAGAATCAGTTTCAGGCGGGGATTGCCCCTGACCTATCGGCTGTAGCGCAGGCCATGGGCTTCTGAGATCGCTCTTTTCTAAGATTGCTCTTGATTGAACCCGACTGCCTCAACGATTGCCCATCACCCAACAGGCTACTGACGGGTGGCGCGCTCTTTTGTCAACATCTCGACCGTATCGCCCAGCGCGGAAGTTAGAGCTTTACGCGTTTGCTCGTGGTTGGTGCGCTCAGTCCTCAGAGCTTGAGTTAGGCGATCGCACTCAACCATCACCGCCGTCAATTTTTGCCGCAACTCCTCTAGGGTTTTGAGGCTATCTGCCTGCGCTTGAATGGCAGGCGGCACTTCCATTAGCGGCTCAGCCAATGGAGATATCGCATGGACTTTTTGAGCGGCTGCCTTTAACTCTGCGACTGCCCGCTGCGACAAAGTTGTTTCAGTGCGGCGCTGCTGAGCTTCAGTTTCATATAAGCTGCGCCAGTTTGCGGCACTCGTAAACGCCTGATCGCGTTCGTTGTGGGCTGCTTCTAGCTTTTGTTGCAGATGTTTAATTTCCCCTAGCCATTGTTTAACGTCGTCTGTCATACCTCAATCATGCCTCAATCAATGACTTTGATCATTCAAAATAAAAGCCGTGTCAGCACCGGGGGAACGGGCAAAATAATCGCTACCAGCAGCGTCAGCGCCAGTAACCCTAGGCCATCCCGCCAACCATCTAACTCACTGACATCGTTGAGCGCTGGTTCATCGGCTGCCGGAATTAAGAACAGTAGAATTGCCCAAAGCAAAAATTCTTGTTGCAAAAACGACAGAGCTAGGGCTAAAAAGCGGGTAACTTGACCAATTAATGCCCCTACGCGCTGGCCAAACATGGCGTGAATAATGTGCCCTCCATCTAATTGCCCGACAGGCATTAAATTTAAGGCGGTTACAATCACTCCGACACATCCAGCTACGGCGACTGGATGGAGATGGATCGCACTGGCTGCCGTGAGACGGCTGCCCATGGCCAGTTTGCTGCACAAAACCAACAGCAGTGAAGCATGAGGATTAAAGGAACTAAAGTTTAATAGCCCAGAGGTATCGGTGAGCTGGGTTGCGTCTGAATGCGCCAAGCCCCAAAACAAAAAGGGTAGCGTCATCACGAAGCCCGCTAGCGGGCCAGCAATCCCGACATCGAACAGTGCCCGCCGATTGGGCATGGGCGATCGCAGTGAAATGAATGCTCCAAACGTGCCAATGGGGAAAAAGTCGGCGGGCGGCACCGGGATGAAATAGGGGTAGGTGACGCGCATGTGGTAGCGGCGAGCGGTGAGATAGTGCGCTAGCTCATGCACTCCCAAGATGGCCATCAGCGCCACCCCGTAGGGCAAGCCAGACCGCAATAGCCCTACGGTAAGCATTGGCGTTTGCCCCGACGGTACCGTCATGATGGCTCCGGCCAAGGTGGTAGTAAACAGCGTGGCTACCAGCAACGCGATCGCCAGCAGTGGCCGATTCGATGACTTGGCAGCGGTTTGCGGAGCATTGCGGCTGTTAGCTTGAGCTTGAGGATTGGGCACTAGGGCAAAGAAGGGTTTGCCATTCAGCCCTTCTTGAAACACGATCAAGAAGCGATCGCCAAACTGCGCCTCAATATTTTCTCGAATCGTGCGATAGGCCACATCCGGAGTCGAGCGCAACTGACCTCGACAAATCAACGCTTGTGGCCGATATTCTATAGTTTGCAGATAAAATATCGACCACGGAAAACAGGTATGCAGCGCCGCTTCTTCTTGGCGATCAATAGGGCGAAGCGGCGGCTTAGGGTCTGCTGTAGGTGCCTGCGAAAGAGCCGCATCAGGGGTCTCAGTCGGCGCGTCTGATACACCATTGGTTCGACGTCCCCACTGAATCAAAAACCAGTAGAGCAGCGGACACACTAAAAATGGACCAAACAGCAGAACAGCCGGCATGGGTGCCTCCCCATTCAGCAAAATCCACCCCGTCATAATAAATGCCGGAATCATCATCACCACCCACAGAATCCAAACGGGTGTGCGCGTGATTCCCACTACATTCCGCTGCACCATGTAGTACGTGAAGATGCCGAAAATCCCCAGCAGTAATAACCAAAACATCATGATGGGATCTTTTGAATCAGTAGGTTCAACAAAAGCGGAGTCTAGAGATGAACTCAGTTAATAGCGGCATTCAGTTAATGACTGCATATAGATCTCCAGGATACCCCGTTCACCCAACCTCCGTAATTCAGCAATTGGCAAACAGCCGTTTTTAATATTTAAAGTTAAAAATTAAAATTTTAAAAATCGGGTTGCAATCTTAAAAACTGCTGATGGAGCAGCTAGCGATCCCTATTTTCCCATTTAGGATCAGACACCGATAAAGCTACAATCTAATTCCTCCACGTCCTTCCACCGCACCGCTCATGACTCTCAACGTCCCACCGTCTGCGGCCAATGTGCCAGATCACCAGACTCCCCCGGCCAAACTGCCCAGAGCCGTCGTCACAGGTATTTATGCGTTTGCCCCAAACCGCAACACAATGGGGGCAACCGCCTATCTCCTGACTGAACCATCGGGCAATATTTTAGTAGACTGTCCGGCCTGGGATCAGACCCATCAAGACTTTGTGCAGCAGCAGGGCGGAGTCCGCTGGCTAATGTTGACCCATCGAGGCGGGATCGCCCATGTTAAAGAAATTCAGCAGAGTACAGGCTGTGAGGTAGTGATTCAAGAGCAAGAGGCTTACCTATTGCCCAATCTAGACATCACTGCTTTTAATCAAAGTTTTGACGTTAGCCCTACCAGCTATGCCGTTTGGACACCGGGACATTCTCCCGGATCTGCCTGCTTCTACACCACAGTGCATGGCGGCATTTTATTTACAGGGCGGCATCTACTGCCTAACCAGCATGGAGAACCCATGCCCTTAAGAATTGCCAAAACGTTTCATTGGCCTCGGCAGCTGCGTAGTATTCAACAATTACGCGATCGCTTCTCGGCCACCACGCTGCATCTGCTTTGCCCCGGAGCCAACACGGGCTTCTTACGCGGGCAACGGTCAATTGATCGAGCCTACGAACGGTTAGCCGCCCTAGACCTAGAAACGTATCAGCAGATGCAGCCCGGTCTGTAACACTGTCAAAAACCCTGCCTACCCTGCTCTGCCCCACCCTCATAAAA
>JAYUYI010000544.1:0-3430 GCA_043752545.1 Thermoleptolyngbya sp. | reverse complement strand
CCCTGCCTCGAATCTATGGCTGTGCCGCTAGGCATAGATTGTTACCAAAACTACTTTTTATGAGACACTTATTCACATTAACAGCCAAATAGATAAGTCGTCAACCAAAAAACAACTTTTTTTGATATAAAAAACTTATATAAGCAAGCAGTCTATTTTTTCTTACCGAATTTGGCTTTGAGGTCGTCCAGGGTGAGAGCGTTGGGCTGCGTCTGGTTCTCGGCTGGCGATCGCTCTGGCGGGCGTTTCTGAGACGGGGTTTGAGGCGATCGCCCCAGAGCAGACTGCGGCGATCGCGCGGCGGGTTGGGGGGATGGGGCACTCCCGCCATCTGTGCGGCTATCTGTACGCATGGACAGGCTAATCCGTTTGAGTTTTTCGTTGACCTCCATCACTCGCACCTTCACCACCTGACCGACTTTGACAATTTGCGTCGGATCGCTGACAAACCGATCGGCCAATTGCGAGACATGGATCAGGCCGTCTTGGTGGACGCCAACATCGACAAATGCGCCAAAGTTCGCCACATTGGTGACGACGCCTTCCAGCTCCATGCCCACTGTCAAATCCGACAGTTCCTTGATCCCCGGTTTAAATGTGGCGTATTTGAATTCGGCGCGGGGATCGCGTCCAGGTTTTTCTAGTTCTGCCAAAATGTCGCGCAGGGTGGGTTCCCCGATTGTGTCAGTGGTGTATTTTTTTAAGTCGGTCTTCTTCAGCCGCGTCGCCACATCTGCAATCTGGGTCAGCGGCACATTGAGGTCTTTGGCCATATGCTCGACCAATTTATAGCTTTCGGGGTGAACGGCGGTGTTGTCGAGCAGGTTGTCGCCGTTGCGGATGCGCAAAAAGCCAGCCGCTTGCTCAAATGCCTTAGGACCGAGTTTAGCCACCTTCAGCAGCTGCCGACGGTTGCGAAAGGCTCCATTTTCGTTGCGGTAGGCGACTATATTATGAGCCACGGCTGCCGACACGCCGGAGACCACCATTAACAGTTCTTTGGACGCGGTGTTGAGATCGACGCCGACGTAGTTGACGCAGCTTTCGACGGTTTCATCCAGCTTTTTCTTCAGCAGTTTTTGATCGACATCGTGCTGGTATTGCCCAACGCCAATGGATTTGGGATCAATTTTGACTAGTTCTGCCAGTGGGTCTTGCAGACGGCGGCCAATGCTGACCGAACCCCGGACGGTGATGTCTTGATCGGGGAATTCGGCGATCGCCACCGGGCTAGCAGAATAGACCGACGCTCCGGCTTCGTTGACAATCACGGCGATCGGCTTTTGCTCTAATGTGCTTAATACTTCCTTGACAAATTCATCGGTTTCTCGACCAGCGGTACCGTTGCCAATGGCAATCAGTTCAATCTGGTAGGTTTTGATTAGCTCCGCTAACGTGCGTCCTGCTTGCTGGCGCTGGCTGGCAGACTGATGCGGAAAAATGGTTTGATACTTCAGAAACTTGCCCGTCTGGTCGAGCGCCACTACTTTGCAGCCCGTACGGAAACCCGGATCGATCGCCAGCGTTGGCTTCATCCCCGCCGGAGCCGCCAGCAGCAGTTCTCGCATGTTGGCTTCAAAAGTTTTGATCGATTCGATATCGGCCTCTTGCTTTTTGACGGCGCGCACGTCGGTCAGCAGGGAGGCTTTCATCAATCGGTTAAAGGCATCGTGCAGCATGGTGCGGTAGAACTCACGCACAGGCTTGGCTTTGGTGCGGATTTCTGCCGATTCCAGGTAACCCAGCACAGCGTCTTCGTTGAACTCTAAGGTCACATCCAGCACCCCTTCGGCTTCGCCCCGATACAGCGCCAGCAGGTTGTGCGAGGGAATGGTTTTGACCTTGGCCTGGTAGCTGCGATACATCTCAAATTTGGTGGAGCCTTCGGAGTGGCTGGCCTTAACGCGCGAGGTCAGCAGACCCGATGCCATCAAGAATTCGCGCAGGTAGGCTCGGTGCTCGGCTTTGTCAGCCGTCTCTTCGGCCAAAATGTCGGAGGCACCACTGAGCGCTTCAGCAACCGTTTGCACGCCCGAATCGGGCGTCACGTAGGCCGCTGCTGCTGTCTCTAACGCGTCTGCCGCTACCGTGGCTGTCATGGGGCTGTTGAGTGATTTAATCAACGCTGCCAGCGGTTCTAGCCCTTTTTCGCGGGCAATGGTGGCGCGGGTGCGGCGTTTGGGGCGGTAGGGTAGGTAGAGGTCTTCTAGCTCAGTTTTTTGCAGGCAGGTTTCAATTGTGGTGCGCAGAGCGTCGGTGAGTTTGCCTTGCTGAGCGATCGCCTCCAAAACAGTGCGCTTGCGGTCTTCTAGCTCAGTTAAATAGGCGTGGCGATCGCCAAGTTCACGCAGCTGAGTCTCATTCATTTCGCCCGTACGCTCTTTGCGGTAGCGCGCCACAAATGGCACGGTTGCGCCTTCAGCAAATAGCTCTAGGGCATTTTTGATCTGGACGGGTTGCAGAGAAAGCTCGTCCGCCAGCAATTGAGAGATATCTAGCATTGGGTCTGTGGTCTAGGAAAGGGATCGATCTAGATGAAACTAACGCGATGTGCAACTTGATCTAAAGTCTTGTGGGATGGGCGTCTCGCCCGTCCAGCTTGGGCGGGCAAGATGCCCACCCCACGGGAAATCAAGGGTTTCAACGGTAAAGTTGCACATCGCGTAAACTACGAATTAGATGGCACTAGTGATAGATTTTAGCCTGGGTTAGACATAGGCTTTTACCCTAGGATAACTGACGGATTGCATGACGGATTGCAGTTGATAACTCTATAAAGTATGCAGGGTTTTTAAGCCTCGGGCACCAGTCGTTCACCCCTGACGTCACGGTGCCTACCCTGAACTTTCAAGGTCAAGGGTTAAACCGGACACTAGGCCATACTGCAACTTGTGCAAAAATCGGTTTAGCCTCATACACTAGCGCGCAGCTCTTGGCGAGAATGGGCAACCTGTCAGGATTTCGACCGCTAGATCTGCAATTTGTGCTAATGTTAGGGGCAATTGTGGCATTATATGCAATTGATATAAACCAGCCATTAAGTCGCTCCTCTGTAGATGAATAATCTTTGAGACTGTATGGACTTTAGGTGTGAGGAACTTATATGGTATGTACTTAAAAATACCCGGTTTGTTCCCTATGCTCAATCGTTAGCCTTTCAGATCAATTAACTGTCTATCTTGATATTTTTTCTGCATTCATTAATTGAGTTTTTGAACGGGCGATCGCGTTCTCTCAAATGTTCCTAGAACAATACTCCGGACAGTTTTTGTGAAAGAGCTGGAAACCCGCGTTGTATCGTTACCACTTGCCCTCACCCTTTTCATGTATGCCGAAGGCTTTAGGCCCTCTGCCAAGCGGGGAGAGGGACTTCAATCCGGCTCCCCTTCTCCCTTTTTGGGAGAAGGGGTTGGGGGATGAGGGCAAGCCT
>JAYUYI010000543.1:0-3434 GCA_043752545.1 Thermoleptolyngbya sp. | reverse complement strand
TAGAGCGCAGTTTGGAGAAAGAGCTGATTGAGCGGAATCGTGATGTGAGGAAACGCAGCTGGAGCGAGCACTGTGTTTGCAGCCAGGATAGCTTCCTGCTGATAGCCCTCTAGAGTCGGTTCCCGAAAGACATAGACCTGGCGGGCATTCACATCCAAAATCCAGTAATCAGCAATGCTAGCTTTGGCATAGATTAAGGCTTTTTGCTGACGATCGCTCAGCAAGGTAGAATCTGCAACCTCGATAATCAGTAAGATGTCCTCTGGCGTGGGATGGCGATCGCCATACTCATTGGGATCAATGCAAACCACTGCAATATCAGGTTCGGGTTCTGATTTGGGTTTCAGTGTTACAGGTAACTGCATCCGCACATAAGCAACGGTTTCTAGCAGTCGATCCAAGTAGCGAAAGGCGCGTTGAGTCGTTGCTGCGTGGGGTGGCAGTTGCGGATTCATTTCAATAACTTGCCCTTCCAATAGCTCAACGCGATCGCGCCGCGTCAAAATTCCGGTTTCAACCATGCGGTGATAGTCGTCTACTGTCCATAATTTGGCTTTTGTTGATAACACAATTAACTCCGTTCATTACCCGTGTAATCTAGACAACAGAGCTGTAGCGGATAGTACGCCTCTTGTCTAAATAGAGATCATCCCTGGGCTTAAACCGAAATCGCGGGGCTAGTGGTTGGCATCGTGGTGAGATCTTGCGATCGCCAGACTTGCCCATCTAGCGCCATTTGCTCAATCAAACTAGCCAGCCGCAGCGCCTTCAGAGCCTGTTCACCGCCAACAGACGGCTGATTGCCCCCGCGAACGCAGTTGACGAAATGCTCTAATTCTGCGTGCAGCGGTTCAATATTACTGGTGTAGACCTTTTCAATCAGGCCATCTTGACGGTAGAGCACCTGGCCATAATCCGCCAAGCAGTTAGCGGTCGTTTGGCGATGAATCAGGATCTCATTGTTGAGAAAATCGGCCTCGGTGAGCGAGCTTTTGCAATGGGCGGCAATGCGGCGAATTTTGCGATGCGTCACTTTGCTGGCGGTCAGAGTTGCCACAATGCCGTTGGCAAAGCCCAACGTGGCCGTCACATAGTCTAAGTAGCCCGAATCGGAGGCGCGGCTGCCGCTGGCGGTGAGTTTGGCAACGGGTGATCCGGCTAATTCTAACAGCAAGTCAATGTCGTGAATCATCAAATCTAGCACCACCGACACATCGTTAGCCCGCTGAGAATAGGGACTCATCCGATGGGCTTCGAGGGCAAGTAATTCCTCAGTTTTGAGCACTTTGCTCAATTCCTGAAACGCTGGATTAAAGCGTTCAATGTGCCCAACTTGCAAAATGCAATTAAACTCAGCCGCTGCATTAACCAACGATTCGGCCTCAGCGATGCTAGCTGCAATCGGCTTTTCGATCAACACATGCACTCCCGCCTGGAGGCAGGTCATCCCCACCATATGATGCAGACGAGTCGGCACCGCCACACAAACAGCATCAACTCGGTTTAACAGCTCGTGATAGTCTTCAAAAAACCGGACGCGATATTTACTAGCCGTATCTAGTCCTCGTTCAACATTGACATCCGAAATGCCGACCAGTTCTACATCTTTCAGTAAACTGAGCACGCGGGTATGATGCTGACCCATATTGCCAACACCAATCACCCCAATGCGGATGGGTTCATGCGGGCTGCGCTGTGCATGGGCACTGGCAGATCCAACGGATGTTTTGTGCACTCCTGTCCTCTCCTACACCACAAGAATAGTTCCAGACCAGCGTTAAGCTGCCATCATTTTGGGCTTTGCAGCAAGCAGCCAACCGCAACAAGCTATAAGAAAATTCAAAAAAATATACTAAATGAAACTTAAAAACCTAAATTCTTTTTACGGACTATCATATCAGTGGTTTGCTTTCATTTTCTGGGGTTGCCTCATACGACGTAAATTAAGATGTGGCAGTTTCTGCCTTGTCCTTGAAAAATGGGAAGTGCCTTGGTTTCTGGGGCTGCTGGCGACAGATGGCTCCTACAAGAGTTAACGGTTTGGGCTTGTGATCCATCACTCCTGAGATAGAGCGCGTGACTCTTTGGGTCGAAATATGCTCAGTGAGGTCAACTTTTCTAAAGATTTGATTTAGGCTGAAGAATGTTGATCATTCACTACCTAGCCTTTGCTTGATGCCTCTCACAATTTTGGTAGCAGATGACGATTTGGGAACCCGCCTCGCTATAAGCGATTACTTAGAGTTAGCAGGGTATCTTGTGCTGATGGCAGAAGACGGGAAGAAAGCGCTGTCTAAAGTGGATCAGTTTCATCCTCACTTAATTGTGACGGATGTGGCAATGCCCCAAATGGACGGCTATGAGCTAGTGCGGCAGGTGCGGCTGAAACCAGCCCTGCGGCTGTTGCCAGTCATTTTCTTGACCGCCCGTACCAATACGGAAGAGCGGATTCGGGGCTATCAACTGGGCTGTGATGCTTATTTACCCAAGCCGTTTGAACTGCCTGAACTAGGTGCAGTGATTCGCAATTTGCTAGAGCGATCGCAATTGATTCAGTCGGAATGGCGGCTGCATATGCAATCTCAGCTCGATCATCCAACCGTAGCAGAGCATTTGCCGCACAAAACCCACGCGATCGCCATGGTCAACAACCTCGATCTGACGCCGCGAGAACAAGGGGTGTTGTCCTTCCTCACCGATGGGCTGTCAAATAACCAAATTGGCGATCGCCTCCATCTCAGCTCCCGCACCGTCGAAAAATACGTCAGCAGCCTCCTGCGCAAAACCAACACCAGCAACCGCGCCGAACTGGTTCGGTTTGCCATGGATCATCACTTGGTCGAATGAATGCGTCGAATGAATGCAGCCGTAGGGGCGACACGGTCGTTCGCCCCGGTTTCCCGGTTTCCCCGGTTCACGTCTGCAATTCCTCTAGCAATCCCCCACAGGCATCCATTAATAGATCAATCACATAATTGAACCCATCTGCCCCGCCATAGTAGGGATCTGGCACATCGCGGTCGGGGTAGATGCGGCAATAGGTACATATCAGTTTTACCCTATGGTCGTACTGCCCTTGGGGTGCCAGCCGCAAAATGTTGGCATAGTTCTCATGATCCATCGCCAAAATTAGATCAAACGCCTCAAAGTCTGACGGGTGAAACTGGCGAGCAGATCCTTCTAGTTCCATGCCGAGCTTTTTCAGCGCCGCCGCCGACATTCGGGCATCGGGCGGGTTGCCCACATGCCAACC
Source organism: Thermoleptolyngbya sp. (assembly GCA_043752545.1). Lineage (GTDB taxonomy): Bacteria > Cyanobacteriota > Cyanobacteriia > Elainellales > Elainellaceae > CASBQJ01. The sequence goes on along the minus strand of JAYUYI010000543.1, from coordinate 181 downwards.
GCCTGTACCTGCCGAATCGCAGACAATTTTTCCCTCTAGCCCGTGCTTTCGAATCAACAAATTCATAATATTTTCGGCAGACGGCGAGCGGCAGATATTGCCCAGGCAGACAAATAACAGCTTAGAGACCATAATTCTTGTTCAGATTCAAGTTCAACAGACACTAGATCGTTGGGGTAGC
>JAYUYI010000542.1:0-3442 GCA_043752545.1 Thermoleptolyngbya sp. | reverse complement strand
GAAGACATGGATTGTGCTCTAGACTACCCCCGGACAGACACGCTCCTCTAATCTCTGACTTTTTGCGCCCCTAAGTCTGTGGTTCCACTTCAAATCCCATTGCACAAACTACTGGTCACCGCAAAACAATGAATTATCAGCGCATCTCCCCTTGGGTTAGTTTGGCCACTGCTGGCGTTTTGGCTATGTTGTCTGCTCCTGCAAACGCAGCATCCGTCTCATTTTCCCCGTTTTCGTTTAATACAAATTGGACAGGTTCTTCGCCCAAGGGCAACGTCATGCTGCAGTCTGTCAACTTTGGCGGCAACAGCTACAGCAATTTTGACCTCGTTAGCGGTGCTAACTTGCTGTCCAACGATCTGCGCACCGTTGAGGGCACGGGCGCTGCTAGCTCTGACATGGGCGATCATGCCACTGTGGGCATCAAGCAAGAAGTGGCCACCAATTCCAGCATTGTCGCCTCGTTGGGCAACCTCAACTTGAACAGCATCATCGATACCGAAGACAAAGGTAACTTTGTGATGGATCTGTTCTTTACCAAAGCAAGCGATCGCTTTTTGTTCTGGGAACGCGGCATGAACAGCAAACTGCTGGTTGAAGCCCTAGACAATACGGGTAGCGTTTTGAGCAGCTACCTGTTCAACAGTAAAAACAGCCAGTATGCGGGGTTCGGCATTGACACCAAAGAAATTACTTACACGCAGAAGGTAGGTTCTCAGGGGTTATTGCTGAACGGTGCCACCTCTAAGCGGCTGCGCCTGACGGCCAGCGGTGCGGTGTCAAACGGGCCTGACTTCAAGGTCGTTTCCACCCCCGTGCCCGAGCCTGCCACCATCGTCGGTACCTTGCTTGCGGCTGGCGCGGCCTTCTCGGCTCGTCGCAAAAAGCAGCAAGCCGCAGACGCCGAAGCTTAAGCCTCTGCGACTTAAACCTCTGTAAATCGTAATTAGGAGCATTTGTAGGGGCTTGGCAGTGCCAAGCCCCTACAAATGTTTGACCAGCCCACATTTAATTAAATTGCCTCTGATGTGTCGGTAGGTTGCGCTAGAGACGGTAGCAGATGAAAAATGCCAAACATCCTATGGCTCAAGCTGCTTGGCAGACTGTTCAAATTGCTTAGGATATAGTATGGAGCCAAGGTTAATATGCTCCTAGATCAAGGGAGTCAATGCCCGCACGTCCTCTGGAGACAAACGTAGTGTGGCGTGTGAGTTCCACCACGACTTGAACTAACTGATCGAGATTAAGCGGTTTGGTTAAATGCCGTTGGTAGCCGCTGGCGATCGCTTGCTGGTGATCCTCTGCTCTCGCATAGGCAGTGAGGGCGATCGCCGGAACCTGCCCTCCTTTATTAGAGGGAAGAGCACGGACTTGTTGGATCAGGGCATAGCCATCGACATCAGGCATCCCAATATCGCTGACTAACACATCCGGTTGAAACGATTCTAGGTTTGCTAGCACATCTGCCGCAGATGCGACCGTTAACACTTCAGATCCACACTGAGTCAATACTGCGGTTAATAGCTCACGAGCATCAAGGTCATCATCGACTGCGAGGACTCGAATCCCGGTGAGATCTAATTCTTGCTCTAGGAGTGGACTGGGCGGGCTCGTCTCTAGCTCTCCATTTAATAAGGGCAACCGGATTGTAAATGTTGCTCCCAACCCCTCACCCTGGCTGTCAGCGGAGACTTTACCTCCATGCGCTTCGACCAAAGAGCAGACAATGGCTAACCCCAACCCCAACCCGCCAAACTTTCGAGTCGTTGACCCATCTTCCTGGCGGAATGATTCAAAAATATGGGGCAGGAAGCCGGGGTTTATGCCTTTACCCGTGTCACTAACGGTGATCTGTGCTTGGTTGCCAGCTTGCTCTAGTCGAATATCCACTCTTCCATTGTTAGGGGTGAATTTGACCGCATTGGACAGCAGGTTCCAGATGATTTGCTGAAGTCGAGTGGCATCACCAGACACTTGCCCAATTTGAGGGAGCACCGGATGCACGAGAATAGACTTAGCGATGGCGGCTGTCCTCACGGTGTCAATTGCCGCTTCAATGACAAATACCAGATTGACTGGCTTAGTCTCCATGCTAAGTTTGCCACGGAGAATTTTGGCAATATCGAGCAGATCATCAATCAATTGGGTCTGGATTTTGGCATTGCGTTCAATCGTTGCCAGGGCTTCTGCCGTTTTAGCCGAATCAAAGGTACGAGTTTGCAACAACCTTGCCCAGCCCAAGATTGGGTTCAGGGGCGATCGCAACTCGTGAGAGAGCACCGCCAAAAACTCATCTTTCAGCCGATTGGCACGTTCGGCTTCGACTCTGGCAGCTAGTTCTTGTTGTAAAATACGCTCGCGATCGCGCTCAAATTGAACGCGATCGCTAATATCGCGCCAGGCAATCACCCCTCCTGTAATTTCGCCGTTTCCGTAGATGGGGCCCGCATTACACAAAATTGTAATTTTCGTACCATCAAGTTGTTGCAGTACCCATTCTTCATCGGTGACAACCTCTCCTTGCTGCACTGCCCGTGATAAGGGCAACATTTCATTCCTGGCAGGCGTGATGCCGTCCGGGTAAAAGATTCCCCATTTTTCCACATGTTCTTCCACCGGAATGCCTTCAATCACGTCTGGGGAGCGTCCGGTTAGTTGTTGACCATATCGGCTGACTCGGCGAATGGTGACATCGGGCGCATCCGCGATCGTGATGCCTTCAGGAACATATTCCATCAGGGCATCTAGAATTTGCTTGCCTGCTTGAGCCTCTTGTTCTGCTAGTTTGCGATCGGTAATATCCAGCGATAGTCCTGCGACCAGGCGACTTTCTGGGGAGAGTTGAATCGGAAACTTAAAGGAAAGGAAACAGTGTTCGCCATCGGCTTGATGGTGAGTTTCTTCCACCTCAATCATTTGGTTTGTAGCCAGAACCGTTTGATCATTTTGCCACCACTGCTGCGCTTCCTGGGGCGAGAAGAGGTCAAAGTCGGTTTTACCTAACCAGTTCGCGATCGGTCGATTGCAAATTTGCTCATTTAACGGATTGACGTACAGATAGCGCCCTTCCTCATCTTTAATGTAGGCAGTAGCGGGACTATGGCGCATGAACGCTTCAAATAGGGCTTGGCTTTCCCGCAAGGCTGCCTCTGCTTGTTTGCGTTCCGCCAGTTCACTGCGAACCTGCTGATAGAGTTCTGCCTGTTGCAAGGCAATGCCCACCTGAGTGGCTAATTCTTGCAGCAAATCAATTTCTAGGGGTTGCCATTGTCGAGGGGCAGCACAATGATGCGCAATGAGCATTCCCCACAGTTGGTGATCTTGCAAAATCGGCACAACCAAATTAGCCTGCACCTGCAAGCTTGCCAGTAAGTCTCTGTGACAGGGTTCAAGACTGCCATCGTGGATATTGGGCTTGACGGTAACTGATCCCTGGCGGAAG
>JAYUYI010000541.1:0-3446 GCA_043752545.1 Thermoleptolyngbya sp. | reverse complement strand
TGTCTAATTTGTATGTCTAATTTGGATGTGATTGTGGTGGGAAGTGGCATTGGTGGCCTGGTGGCGGGGGCTTTGCTGGCTCACTATGGGCGACGGGTGCTGGTGTGTGAGAGCCACGCGATCGCCGGAGGGGCAGCCCACAGTTTTTCGCGCCAGGGGTTCCAGTTTGACTCGGGTCCCTCGTTCTACTGCGGGTTGAGTGATCCGCGATCGCTCAATCCATTGCGGCAGGTGCTAGATCTGTTGGAAGAAGCGGTGCCTGCGATCGCCTATGACCCCTTGGGGCACTACCATTTCCCAGACGGCACATTTCCGGTCTATTGCGAGGGCGATCGCTACCGGGCGGCGGTGGCCAAGATTACCCTTCAAGGAGCAAAACAGCTAGAACGGCTAGAGCACCGATTCCTCAGGCTCTATAGCGGGCTGCGCGACATTCCGACCCTAGCGCTGCGGGCAGATTGGCAGCTCTTACCCCTGCTATTGCGCCGCTATCCGCTGGCACTATTGAAACTGCTGCCCCAAATTGGCACGATTCAGGGTTCCGTCGGCGACTTGCTCGATCAAGAGGTACAAGATCCGTGGGTGCGGCGGTTGGTCGATCTGGAATGTTTTTTGCTCTCTGGATTGACGGCAGCAGGCACCATCGCGCCAGAAGTCGCCTTTATGTTTGGGGAACGAACGCGATCGGTGGTAGATTACCCGATCGGCGGCAGTGGAGCCATTGTGCAAGCCCTCGTGCGTGGGTTAGCCAAACGCGGCGGCAAACTGCGGTTGAATACCCATGTCGAACAAATTTTGGTGGATCAAGGTCGGGCGATCGGGGTGCGGCTCCGCAGGGGTGAGGTGTTAAACGCCCCGATTGTGATTTCCAATGCCACGCTGTGGGATACCGTTAATCACCTGCTGCCCCCAGAGGCTCTGCCAGCCAGCGATCGCCAAACGGCTCTGTCCACTCCTGCCGTCGATAGCTTTATGCATTTGCACTTGGGCATCCGGGCAGCGGGATTAGAGGGGCTAACAGGGCATCATGTCGTCGTCCACAGCGCGGAGGCAGAGCTGACAGACCCTGGCAACACCTGCATGATCTCAATTCCCTCCGTGTGGGATGCCAACCTGGCTCCATCCGCCCACCATGTCGTGCATGCCTACACCCTAGAACCCTACGATGACTGGCAGCAGGTCGATCGCCGCAGTGACGCCTACCAGACCAAAAAACGCGATCGCGCCCTCTCCCTCTATCGCGCCCTCGAACGCGTCATTCCCGACATTCGCGATCGCATTACCCTAGAGCTAATCGGTACGCCGCTGACCCATGCCCGCTTTCTGCGCCGCCATCGCGGCACCTATGGCCCCGCGATCGCCGCCGGACAGGGCCTGTTCCCAGGCACCCAAACGGCGATCGCCGGACTCTACCGGGTGGGAGACAGCACCCTACCCGGCATCGGTGTCCCAGCGGTGGCGGCGTCAGGAATTTTGTGTGCCAACACGCTGGTCTCGGTCGAGCAAACCTTGGCCGCGCTGAAAAAAATTGGGCGCTAAATCCTGCTCTCTGCTCTCTGTCCTCCGCCCTCTGCCTTATGGCCTCTGTCCTCCTATCCCTTCTGCCTCTTGCTTGCTCTCCTGACTCCGTTCACAGGCGAACTGGCCGCCATCGGGGCGGCGTTGATCTGGGCGATCGCCTCCTTCGTCTACACCCACTTGGGGCAGCGCCTCTCACCGCTGATCTTGAATATCACCAAAGGCACCATTTCCATCGGGCTAATTCTGCTCACCTTTGTGGTGCGCCGAGACGCGCTGCCTCAGATGGATACGGGTGCGGTTTTGCTGCTGGTTTTGAGTGGCGCAATTGGCATTGGCATGGGCGACACCGCCTTTTTTGCCTGCCTCAACTGCCTAGGAGCCAGACGGGCGCTGCTGCTGGAAGCCCTGGCTCCACCGCTGACTGCCGTACTGGCGCTGATATTTTTGCAAGAGCAGCTAAATGTAATGGCCTGGGCTGGAATTAGCCTGACTTGCTTGGGCGTGGCCTGGGTGGTGGTTGAACAAGAGCCAGACCAAGCCGAGGGCAAATTCCGACCGCTACGGGGGATTATCTATGGCTTGATTGCCGCCTTTGGGCAGGCCAGTGGGGCTGTCTTGTCTAGAGCTGCCCTGGCCACCACCGATATCAGCCCGCTGTGGAGTACGCTGATCCGCTTGGTGGCTGGGGTGCTGGTGCTGGGGGTGTGGATCAGCATGCAGCGGCAGCTGTGGCGAGAATTTGGGCGGGCATTTGAGCCAGAATTTGGGGTATTGCGATCGCCCCGCATTCTCGGTATTACCATCGGCACCGCCTTTGCAGGTACATACCTGGGCATCTGGCTGCAACAAACGGCTCTCAAGTATGCCCCAGCCGGCATTGCCCAATCTCTGGCCGCCACCAGTCCCCTATTCGTCATTCCCCTCAGCCTCTGGCTAGGAGAACGGGTCAGCCCTCGGGCAATTGTGGGCGTTGTGATGGCTCTGGGCGGCATTTGGCTGTTGTTCATGCAGCGCTGAGGGAGAGGGGAATTTTGAGTTTTGAATTTTGAATGAGGAGATCAACTTAAAATTCAAAACTCAAAACTCACCCACCCCCAATTGCCTAGTGTTGCAATTTGAATCTAATCCTGTGCAGAGGGGCGATCGCTCTGACAAAATAGTGGCGCTCTGACAAAATAGTGGCTCCTGAAACTAGCCGGATCTAAGTGGACTGGCGCAGAAAACAGCAGGAGGTTCACCTGAAAGCACCTATAGGTTTACGTAGAGGATTGTATGCGTTATCTCATCTTGGCTGGATTATTGCTGCTGACTCCAGCCCCCGCACTTGCTCAATTTAGGCTACCCATTCCAGGCATTCCGGGGCTACCCACCGAAATTCCCCTGCCGCCTGTGCCCGGATTGAACGACCTGCTGCGAGAGCAACCCCCCATTTCCACTAGTCTGGCCAGTGCCGTCACTGAAATTGCGCTGCTAGATGACTTCAACCCACAACGAGTGACGCCAATGACTCAGCTGCGTCGGGGCGAGCATGGTAGCTTCATCCTTACCGCTGGCGTTTACGAATTCACCGCCCAAAGCTACTGCCTACACGCGGGCACCCACGCTCCCGGCGGTGGGGATGGCTACCTCTATGCCCCAATTGAGGGCAAACGAGACACCATCATTCGCCACATTTTACAAAATTCTGTAGACCACCCAGACATTGCCCAACGCGATATTCAGATGTTGATCTGGTCAATATTGGCGCGCACTCGCGTCAATGACCTATCCGACAACCTCGAAGCGGTAGCGCGGCGATTGCTCACCCGAGATGAAATCAACAAACTCAATGGCGGTGCGCTAGGCCAAATTCCGCCCGAAGTGCAAAGTCGGCTGTTTGCGGAGCTACCTGCTGGCGTGCGCCAAGTGCTGGCTGCCGAGGCCAA
>JAYUYI010000540.1:0-3450 GCA_043752545.1 Thermoleptolyngbya sp. | reverse complement strand
TTACTTTAGACTGCCTCAGTTCATTTGGGGTTCCATGGCGATCGCGGCCAGATCACCTCTAAAAATTCGTCTCAGTTACTTAATTTTTTCTTCACATTCTCATCCATCAGAAATAACTATAGCAACCTCTCCTGATCGGCTAGGGCGATATGCTTTTAACTGCTATGCAGAATTTTCTTTTCGAGTAACCCTTGTCATGGCGGGAGATTAAGCAAGTCATAGCCGAGGAAAGGCATCCCCAAGCTATCGGTGTTAAAAACCAGGTAGGATAGCTATCACCCTAGAGATTAGCGAAAACAATATAGCTAGCCAGCTATTGAGAGATATAACTAGCTAGCCAGCTATTGAGAGACATGACTAGCCAGCTATTGAGAGACATAACTAGCCAGCTATTGAGATCTGCCCAAAATTTGCTTGTATGCCCCAAATTGTTTTAGTTAATCCCCAAATCCCGCCCAATACAGGCAATATTGCTCGAACGTGTGCCGCTACCGGGACAGAACTTCATTTGGTAGGGCCATTAGGGTTTGAAATTAGCGATCGCTATCTCAAGCGGGCAGGCTTAGATTATTGGGAACACGTTAACCTCCGGGTTCATCCCACCTTAGAAGATTTTCGAACCTATCATCAGCAGCGCCATGGACGCTGGCTTGGTTTTAGCACTTCAGGGTTATGCAGTTATACTAAAGTCCAATTTAAGGAAGATGATTGGCTGCTGCTGGGCTGTGAGACAACGGGGCTTTCGCCTGAAGTGCTCGCAGCCTGCGACCTCATTGTCAGAATTCCCATGAGCCAAGCTGGCGTTCGCAGCTTAAACCTGTCCGTCAGCGCTGCGATAGGGTTATTTGAAGCCCGCCGTCAGTTGGGCTATCTAGAGGATTAGCGAGTCTATCCGCTTGCAGCGCTCCGAAAACCGCAGTAGTCCAATCGCGGATAAGCCAGTTGGTAATCGTGCGGATTGTTTCGACTCCGTTTTACCTACCTTAGGCTCGACTGCCTAGGGTATAGATAAAGTGCAAAAACCCTAGCTTTTCTGCGTTCATAACTCTTGAATTATCTTCCGCTGGAGACCTGCTGAAACTAAGAGCGTCTGGCAATCTAACCACAATTAGCTAGATCAACTCGAGTAGCAGAGCTGTAGAGAGCATTTTGGGTGGAGCTTACTGGGGCAGATGTCCTGGCAATTGCTGCACTAGCGCCGCTATTCAGGCTGCAATATCTCACAGCTCAAAAGCTGCCGCATCCCTTAGCAGGCGAGAACTTCAATCTTCTGTAAAGATGTAGTTTAGGCAACAGAAAGTCTGTCAATATGACTATTTTTAAGTCAGAAAATAGTAAGTTTAGGGCTTCGCAGTAACTTGAGATACCAAAACCGCAGGGGTCATATAAGAAATCCATATTAAAAATCGACAATTTTTGCCGAGGAGATTGCCTCGGTTTCATCCGATTTTTTCAAACACCTTCTGCATATACTTACAACACTCCATTGTCATGGCGATCGCCGCTTCATAAATGGCGACCTACCCTCTTCTCGGTTGCCTCGCAAAGCATTCAGGAAGCTCTATTGTCAAGCATGTGAAATTATCTGTTTTCAAGCCTAGTCAATCATGCTGAGCTAGAGCTGTAAGCATTGTATGGCAACCTTCTTGACTCTAGTTGTGATGGCCAAGCTCTTGTTTCAAACACCCTCTAAAACAATTTGTTTGAGATGAAGATTGAGACCGTCCTGTGTTTTTCAGGTGGTGTTTTTGAAGAAGGTAGTGTAAACTCGTCGGTTGAGTATGTTTGAAGTAGGTTATAGCAACCCTACAGGTTCTTATAAACGTTGAAAGAGATGGCTTTCTGGCTTGGCTGATACACCCTTTGGGACGAGTGTTGATTTTTATAAAGACTGGTGTAATGCTTGTCTAAGTTAAAAAACCAAGGTAATGTTACCTAGTCGTCCGGTTTGTCAGTGATCAATGTCCTGGGTTCAATGTGATTTAAATCATTGACTGGTGATATCGTGATTTACCAAAGACAGTTAAACGCCGCTCAACAGGAGGTTATTTCTTTGAGACGAGCATTTCCGCAGAAGGTTAAGCCTGTTTCCTGTGATCAATCCGGCTCTGAAGCCGTTCCCGAGCAGCCTAAGCAGTCTTCCCAAGGGACTAGCCGTAAGGTTCGCACTTCTGCTGCCATGCTTGGATTAGCTCTCTCTATGGGTGCGTCCAGCCTGCTTATTCCTCGACATGATGATCAAGCATCGGCTGCTGAGCCACGATTTGCTGAGTCGGAGCTAAGGGTGGCCTCACCAGAGTTTGAGTCTATCCCTCTCGAACCTGCGGTTGAACCCTCACCTGTTAAGACAAAGCCAGCGTCTGTTTGGGTGGGAGAAACCTTTTCTCATCGGGTCAGCCAGGGGCAAACGCTCCGCAGCATTGCCCGCCAATATCGAGCGTCTCTGCGATCTCTTGCCAATGCCAATGGTATTGCGCCCAGCGCCATTGTTCAGATTGGTCAGACTATTCAAATTCCTGCGTCACCTGCGGCTTTAAGCGCTCTGAGAGAGTCTAGATCTGTTGCGTCTTTGCCGCGATTAGACCAGTCATCTTCAGAGTCTGATGGGTTTAAGAGTCCTGCATCGGGTTCTTTAAATACCGCTACTTCTGAAACGGCACCTCGAGGCTTAAGTCGGTTGCGGTTGCAGCGTGAGCAGTTAAGAGACAGTTTGGCTGGGTTGGGATCTGATCAAGGGTCAAATTATTTAGGCAACAGCCCTAGCAAGGCCATTACGCCATTACCCACTTCGGGCTTAAACTCTGAGTCTTCCGCTGATTTCCGATCCCGTTTTGTGGCCGAAACTCCGGGGTTAGCGCCATCTGAATCAGCCACCACATATCACGTCAAGCCTGGTGACACGTTGGGAGCGATCGCCCGAGCCTACGATGTGCCACAGCGAGTGTTGCAGGCTGTGAACCAGCTTGATGACCCCAACGTGTTGCGGGTCAGCCAGCCATTGGTAGTGCCAGTTAGCGAAGTCGCCTCTGTTGACACTTACAGTCCTGCTACTACCCTCAGTCCTGGTTTAGCAGCTAGCCAGGGTGTCACAGCTTCAGCTAACGTTCCGGCCACTCCAGTGCAAAGTCCAAGAGCCGACCAAACCATCGCCTATCGGGTGACGTTTGGCGAAACGCTGGCTCAAATTGCTCAAGAGAACGGTGTTTCTAAAGAAACGTTGGTACAAACCAACCGCATTAGCAACCCCGACTTTATTCGAGTGGGTCAGGTAATTCAGATACCAGACTCGGTATCGGTTACTTCTGTTCCTGCTGTCGTCAGCGCTGAAACAGTTACTCCATCTGTAGATGAGTCAGCACTCTCCACTCAGTCTTTTGGAAGTAGCGGCTCAGCCAGTTTTGTTCTGCCTGCCTCTGGCTTGGTCAGCGTACCCACTGTACCTGCCGACAC
>JAYUYI010000539.1:0-3452 GCA_043752545.1 Thermoleptolyngbya sp. | reverse complement strand
TAAAGGCACGCTGGAGATCTTCGCCATTTTCACCAGAGTGTAAATAACGAACCGCGATTGAATCTACCTCCATCATAATTTCAGCTTGCCAATTGGGTTGTTGAACCCGCCAGCAGTGGAGATTATCGCGATCTTGCTGACAACCTTTAGATAGTAACCACTGCTCAATATCGGGCAACGGATGATTGTAGAGAGGGGTTTCGGCAGGAGGAAGAGTCATGAATTTACAGTTCAAACAAGATAGAGACTAATCAGCGCAGAGAATTATCGTCCAAGCCCCTATTATAAAACCCCCAAGTTCTGAACTGTTCGCTCTATAGGCAATACAGGATTTTGAGGGATACGGTCAATTATTCCCTACAGTTGCGCTTCGACCTCCGGATGGGCAGGCGTTGACTCTAGCAGAGCAGGCGTTGACTCTAGAAGAATAGACGGAACCGAGTCTGATGGGCGATCGCCTTGAACCGTTTCGGCCACCTTGCCCGGATCAAATAGATGCAGAGTAAAGTCACCGCGTGTCATCCCGACGGCAATTACCAGAATTAGACAACCCACAAACGTAACGCCCAAAATAAACAGAGCAAAAATCTCTCCCGCAGACAACGGGCGATCGCTGGGGTCAAGGTAGGCAGACGAACGAGACCGACGGCCATCAGACCCAGAGCGGCTTAGGTCTATGGAGGATTGCATGACCCGCACCCGAGAGTGCCCAATCTTGAGGTCGTAGACAGAGCGCCGTTCCGGGCTGCTGAGAGTGGCGTAGGCGTCGTTGAGGTCTTGAAATTTTGCTGTCGCGATCGCCGCAGGTAACGCCGTTGTATCGGGATGGTAGAGCTTACTTAGCTCCCGATAGGCGCGACGAATGTCTTGAACCGATGCGACGGGGGTTAGCCCCAACAAATCATAATACGTTGAGTCTATTTTTTGCTCTGCCACTCCTACCCTCCAACCCGTTTAACCTGTTGGATCGCTCTCAACCTAGATTCTAGCGCTAGGCAGGCTGATACTCTGCGGTACGGATCAGCCGGATTTGTGCCAGGGTAAACACTACAGGAATGACGCGGGCATAGTTGGTGGCGATCGCCCGCCAGCCCAAATCTGCAAAAAACCATGCCCACAGTGCGGGACCCAAAACTGCTAGCACCGTGCGGGTTGTGCCATATCGCGCCGCCGATGCCACCACACCTCGACGAGCGGCCTGGAGTGTCGCCTGATGAGTAACGGCTAGGCCACCCTGCACGGCGGCCTCTTTTGCCAGTTGATAGGTCGCCGCATGAAACGCAAACTGACGCGCCACCATCTGCATCACCCAGGGTCGAATCACAGAGTTGATGGCCACTACCCCGCTCCCTTTCAGCACCAAACCCAACGGATCTTGCTGCAGTGACGCAGGCAGCTGATGGGAAATATCTGCTTGAGAGACCGCCTGCTGCAAACGTCCATTTAGCACCCGTCGTTCTGCAGTAGGCAGCTGCTTCCAAGCACGACCTACCAAGATGAGAAAGATTTCTGCTTCTAGATCAGGCGTCGAGAGTGATTGATTGTAGGGAATTTTGAGATAGCGACAGACCTGAATGAGCACCTGGCGGTAGCTCACCTGCCGGGTTTTGCCCCGGAGCACCGTCACCCCATCGGCAGCCAAAAACCGAAATCGTTCCTCCAGCGAATCGAGCCAGAGATCTCGATCTTGGCTGCACACATCAATCGGTTCGGGAGCATACATGTAATCCAGAGGATTGAGCTGACGGCGAAATAGAATGTCGGTCAATACTTCCAACTCATCGTCCGTTGCCAACTCCAACGCCGTGCGCAATTCATCCACGTCGATCTACCTCCGCCAAATTCTGACCTGGGTTATTGCTTAATCCCGCTAGAGACGAGATGTAGAAACTAAAGAACTACCAATATAGAGCCTAGCTGAAAAGCAGAGGAAAAGCTTACTTTTGTCGCTTTTACTGCCTTCGTAACGCTGACTGGGGCGCTGACTGGGTTGAATGCGAACGGCAGTTGGCCTTGAGACCCGTTGGGGCAGCTACGGCACCATGAAATCGGCAAGGCTGAGAGCCGTGCTGCCTACTTTTGGCAAAATGGCTAACAGATCATCGCCATTACGAATCAATAAGCTGATTCCTTGTTGGGTGAGGCTAAGGTTGCCAAACGCAAGGTTGCCTAACAGGGCGATCGCATCGCGTCCGACTTGGAAATCTGTAATTAGAGCATGGCCTGCTCCAGATTTTAAGACAAACGTGTCGTTGCCTTGGCCACCTGCAAGCCAGTCTTTGCCAAGGCCACCCACCAAAATATCGCTGCCCCGACCGCCATAGAGCTGATCTTGGCCGCGATCGCCCAGCAAAATATCATCTCCACCCAATCCCAATAGATCATCGCTGCCCCGATAGCCGCTGAGAAAATCGCTAGTCCTCACCCCTTTTAAGAGATTAGAGGTGCGATCGCCAGCCAAAATATGGAATCCGCCCGTCAAAATGTCGTCAAACAAATCTCCAGCAATATCGCGCACTTGACGAGCAAACCGACTGAGAGCATCGCCCGTTAAGTCATCTCCGCTGCCATCTCCGCTGCCATTTCCGCCGATAGAGTCATCGTCAAACAAGTTGTTGAGAGTCACGTTTCCCACGAGCGAATCCAAGTCTTTCAACACTTGGTTTACGCTCAGGTCACCCACAAACCCCTTCAGCAACCCGTCAAAATCAACGCCTAGCAGATCTACTCCACCCAACGTACTATCTACACTGTTGAACAGCTTAACCAGGTTAAAGTCTCCAAAAAATGAATCTAACCCATTGAGTAAGCCGTCTACCAGGCCATCTAGGCGAAGATCGCCAAAAAAGTCTCCAAGGTCGATTTTTCCCAAATCGATTTGTTTGAAAAAATCAGTGACCTGATCAACCAGGTTGCCGCCTATTAGCCGATCAAACTGATCAACTACATCATCAAAAACATCATCAAAAACAGAGTCAAGTTGAAGTGCCATAGGTAGAAGGTAAATGCGAAAATGCATTGTCAGAGGTGGCGATCGCCACCTTTTCTATCCACATACTGACGCATCACTCTGGCAAAAGTGCCACCCTGGGAGAAATGAAAAATTTTAACGGCGAGGTATTAACTCGGCAACTTTTGACATTGCCATTCCGAACCACCCTCATCCCCTAGCTCGTTTTCCCATACCCGTCAATCGCGGAACTGGTGTGACGGGTAAGGCAATCCGGATTTAAATTTATAAGGTAACGCGATGTGAAACTAAGATTTCCCCTCATCCCCTAACCCCTTCTCCCACTGGGGGAGAAGGGGAATAGATCTGACTTTAGCCCCTCTCCCGCTCTGGGAGAAGGGTTGGGGTGTAGCTTGCTTCTCGTAGAGTGGGCGGTTTGGGAAAGTTGCACACGGCGTTAATTCTGGATTTCTCAATATCAGGAGACATGTCTTAAGCATTA
>JAYUYI010000538.1:0-3459 GCA_043752545.1 Thermoleptolyngbya sp. | reverse complement strand
CACTTCCGACAAAACGCCACGGTCAGCCGCCCCAGACACTTCCAAATCGCGCAGGTGTAGATTCAGGGCACGGGTCGAAACCTGAATTTCTCGAAACGATAGCGCTAAAGACACCATCAGCAAAATTAGGCTAACGGCAAACACAGCCCTGCCCGGAGTCTCTAGCCCCACAAACAACAGCAAAATACAGACGACACAAAGCAGTAGACTGAGGGCACCGAGCGCCTGCATATCGCGGATCAGGCGCACCCGGTAGCGCAGGTTGGCAATTTCCTTGCGGAGCATGGGATCGGGCTGGCTTTTATGGGTGGCGTGTAGATTGCGAATGATGGCCGCTAGGGCAATGAAGCGATTGGTGTAGGCCAATAGCAGCAGCGAAATCGTCGGGAATAGAATTGTCGGAGTCGTCAGGTCAATTGGCATAGGTAATGGATGGGGATGGGGCTAATGGATGGGAACCGTAGTGTAATTCTTGTAGGATAGGCATCTTGCCTGTCCGGGCGGGTGTTGGTATCTGCCTGGGCGGGCAAGGTGCCCACCCCACCATTGATCTAAGGCGAGATCCTTAGTCTGCCAAACCAAACCGCCCAATTTCCCGGATGACACCCGAAGTCTACAGAAACTCCATAACGTAGATAGATCAAATAACCGCTATTTTGGCTACAATTCACCGTTGGGACGCAGAAAGCCCTCACACTCCAGCCCCACATCTACCCCCACCTCCCCATGATTGAAGTCGAACACCTCAGCAAAACCTACGGCGCGACTCCGGCGATCGCAGATATTACCTTTTCGGTTGAGAAGGGTGAGATTTTGGGATTTTTGGGTCCCAATGGCGCGGGGAAAACGACGACGATGCGGATTCTCACGGGTTATTTGCCAGCCACTAGTGGCACGGCGCGGGTAGCAGGGTTTGATGTGCATGAGAATTCGTTGGCGGTGCGGCAGCGGATTGGCTATTTGCCAGAAACGCCGCCGCTCTATACCGAAATGACGGTAGAAGGGTTTTTGTATTTTGTGGCGCGGATTAAGGGTGTGGCGGCGGGCGATCGCGCAGGTCGGGTGCAGATGGCGCTCACGCGCTGCAATTTAATTGAGAAACGCCACACGCTGATCCGCAAGCTGTCGAAGGGATTTCGGCAGCGGGTAGGGCTGGCACAGGCGATTGTGCATGACCCGCCTGTGATTATTTTGGATGAGCCAACGGTGGGGCTAGATCCGCGCCAAATTATTGATGTGCGCAATTTGA
The DNA here is from genome assembly GCA_043752545.1 of Thermoleptolyngbya sp. Classification (GTDB taxonomy): domain Bacteria; phylum Cyanobacteriota; class Cyanobacteriia; order Elainellales; family Elainellaceae; genus CASBQJ01. The sequence goes on along the minus strand of JAYUYI010000538.1, from coordinate 2,210 downwards.
TTAAGAGCTTGGCCGGGGATCACACGATTATTTTGTCTACGCACATTTTGCCAGAAGTGAGCATGACCTGTAGCCGGGTCGCCATTATCAACAAAGGGCGAGTCGTGGCGACCAACACTCCCGATCGGCTGATGGAAGAGTTGACCGGGGGCAATGGCTATGAGCTAGAAGTAGAGGGCGATTTTGCGGCGGTGCAGGAACGGCTGCAAAATCTAGCTGGCGTGAAGTCGGTGGAGGCAATTCTCAGCGACACAGCCAAGCCCAACGCCGCCGACCCGTTGCCAGAGCATCACTTCAAAATTCGGCTAGTGTCTCAGCCGGGAGCCGATGAGGGACGGGCGATCGCCGCCACGGTAGTGGGAGCGGGGCTGGGGCTGTTCGAGATGCGCCGCACGACGGTGACGCTGGAAGATGTGTTCCTGGAATTGACCATGGAAGACGCCTCAGCCGATCCAGACACCCCAGACGCTAATGACGCCGACCCACTAGAACCAACCAATACACAGCAACTACCAGAACCCGCAACGGGTGGGGAGGCGGCATAAATGCAGATCATCCTAAGCAACATTTTGGCAATTTATCGGCGCGAGCTACAGACCTATTTTGCGTCGCCCTTTGCCTACGCGATCGCTGCTATTTTCTGGCTGCTCAGCGGTTTCTTTTTTGTGATCATTCTGTTTAGCCCTGACGGCTTACTGGCACAAATTAGCCAGCGCGATCAGGCGGGGATCACCGAGCCGCCGATTGATGTCCCCTACCAATTCCTCAGCATTTTTCTGAATTTGCTGGGGTCGCTAGCGCTGTTTTTGCTGCCCATGCTGTCGATGGGTCTCTATTCTGAGGAGCGCAAGCGCGGCACTTTAGAACTGCTAGCCACGTCTCCAGTCACCAACTGGGCGGTGGCCGTGGGCAAACTGCTGGGCGTGCTCACCTTTTTCGTCACAATGATGCTGCCAATAGTGGTGTTGGAGGCGATCGCCTTCAGTGCCTCCAACCCGCCCGCTTCGTTCAACGTATTGCTCCTGGGTCATCTGGGGCTAATCCTGATGGCCGCTGCCGTCCTCTCGTTGGGCATGTTCATCTCGTCGCTCACCGACAGCACCATCCTCGCCGCCATCCTCACCTTTGCCCTGATGATGCTGCTGTGGATTACTGACCTAATCGCCAGCGGCATCGGCGGCACACTAGGAGAGGCGATCGGCCACCTGTCGCTGATCAAACACTACTCCGACCTCTCACGCGGCGTCTTCAACAGCAGCAGCATCGTGCTATTTGCTAGTTACGTCTTCTTGGGTCTATTTCTCACCGCCCAATCTGTAGAAGCCTTCAGATTCCAACGATCATAAAAAAAGGATGAAGGATGAGGGATGTTCGGCTTTGCCGTACTCGTTCCGAGAAGCAGGCTACGCGAAGCGTAGGATGAATAGGGGTGATCACGCGATGTGCAACTTGATCTAAAGTCTTGTGGGATGGGCGTCTCGCCCGTCCAGCCTGGGCGGGCAAGATGCCCACCCCACGGAAAATCAATGGTTTCAACGATAAAGTTGCACATCGCGTGGTGATAACAAACCTTTGAGTTTCCGCCTTCAAGCTTCATCCCTCATCCCTCATCCCTCATCCTTCATCCCTCATCCTTAACCATGAAGTCTGCCCTCAACATCAAATCATTCAAATATATCTACTGGTTAGGGCCATTGCTCGCGCTGGCGGGGATCACGGCTGGGTTGGTGGCGGGTAGCTGGGGGGCGATCCCGGTGGGGTTGATTGGGGCGGGAATGGGGTTGATGCTGCTGTGGCTGTTGTCGCAGGGTGGCGATATGCGCAGCTTTTGGGGGCGGCGATCGACGCAGGTGAGCACCAATGCCGTGCTGTCGGCGATCGCAGTGCTGGCGATTTTCTGTTTGGCCAACTTTTTGGCAGTGCGCTATAACAGCCGGGTTGACTTAACCGAAAACCAGATTTTTACCCTGGCTCCTCAGTCGCAAGAGGTCGCCAAAGATCTGCGATCGCCTGTGAAAGTGTGGCTGTTTGAAATCACAGTGAACCCTGCCGACAAAGAACTGCTCGAAAACTATCGGCAGCAAAGCAGCCAGTTCAGCTACGAAGTGGTAGACCCGCAGGCGCAGCCAGGGATCGCCCAACGGTTTGGGGTAAAAAGCTTTGGTGAGGTCTATCTGGAGCGCGGTGAAAAACGAGAGTTGATTCAAACT
>JAYUYI010000537.1:0-8503 GCA_043752545.1 Thermoleptolyngbya sp. | reverse complement strand
CAAAAAACTGGCGCGCTGCCCAAATAAACGCTTTGCTCCCAAACAATTTTCACACTCGTTTCCTCTACATCTAGGGCATCTACTTCTGAGCCTATCTCGATTCATAGGGCTAGGGACGTTCGCTCGGCTACCAGAAATTTAATGGATTTTGCCAGCAAACCAAAAAAATGCCCTACACCAAGCTGGTAGTAGGGCAAGACAGTTAAACGTTACATATAGTGTGTGCGAAAACTGGGGTAGGGGTCTTTCCCCCTGTGCCGATTTCTTCATTGTCCATAGAGACGTTGGTGCTAATGAACCCTGGCGGCCTTAGCGGTGGAGCTACGCCAGCGTGGGATGGATAAAACTGGAGGAGGATACGCAAACCTGGTATCAAAAACTGTAACCTGACGCGATCGCCCTTAGGGTCATCCTACTATTAGAACTGTTATCTCCTCATGCTCCTCTAGCAGCCCTTACGGGCTGCTTTTTGTTTTGTCTACCACCTCTATTGCTTTAGTTAAAATTCAGGGTTCACAGTAACGCAGGAAGCACTATTGCAGGGAAAAATGATCGGCTTGCGATCCATCCAAGCGCTAAACCTAATAGCGAAACGATACTTAACACCGCCAAAGACTGCCAACGATTTAGTCCTGCCATTTGCAAATCTAGACGGGCGAGAATTTCAGCCGCTAAGACCAAAAAAATGTATTCAAAAATATGATGCCAAACCAATACTAGTGCGATCGAAAAAGCACCAATTAATACAACAGAAAAGTAACCGATATCTGACTTTAGCCAGCCGCGAATTGCGGCTCGGAGTCCTCGCGATAGGGTCGTCAACAGCAACGCTTCAGTGAGCGCAACGGTGGTAACGACCAACAACACCATCCATGGAGCTGTGGACTGATACAAAAACCAACTAAAGGTACCGTATGCCGCTAGAAGCAGTAATAGGGAGACAACAGGGAATTTCTTCACAGGATGGCCGGTTGAAATGGGGTCGTAGGCGGCTGGAACTAGTCTTACAGATTGGGCGAGATGGCCTGGACAGGGCAGGTGGGAATGCACTGCTCACACACCACACAGCGCGATCGCATAAAGTGCAGCCGAAAGGTTTGCGGATCCAAGGTGAGGGCTTCGGTGGGGCATACCCCGGTGCAGAGTCCACAGTGCACGCAAACGTCCTCATCGATTAAGATTTCTCGGTTGGCAGTAGAGATGTCAATATCTTGCGATCGCAGCCATTCCAGCGCGGCATCAAGTTGATCGATATCGCCCGACAGTTCTACGACTAGTGTGCCAATCTGATTGGGAGCGACCTGTGCTCGAATAATATTAGCAGCCACGTTAAAGTCTTTTGCCAATCGATAGGTGACGGGCATGTGAACGGAGCGCTTGGGGAAGGTAAGGGTGACTCGTTTTTTCACAGCTGGCGCTAATAAAAGTTCAGTTAGACTGGAGGGAAGGACGTTTTGGGATAATAGGGGTAGAGGGATGCAGTCGCGCATTGACCCTTGCTGCCATTTTGAACTGTGCTTAAACTCTGTAGCTTAAAGTTTAAAGAATCTGATCCGCTATGACTGCAAAGCCTGATTCATCTAATTCATCGAAGCCAATCGGTTTTGAGCGTGCCGAGGCTGGCACTGATTCTAGTGCTGATTCTAATATTGCCAAACAAATCCGCAATTTTTTGATCGCGCTGGTAGCGATCGCCCTCAGCATTGCCATTTTCTTTGGGGTGCAGACAGAAACTGGCTCTAACTCATTATCTGCCCTAGCCGCATCGGCTACGCCGCTAGACGTAGCCCAAGCCAACAATAAACCTACACTGATGGAATTTTACGCAAATTGGTGTACCAGCTGTCAGGCGATGGCAAACGACATGAGCGAACTCAAGGAGGCGTACGGCGATCGCGTTAACTTTGTCATGCTCAATGTCGATAATGATAAATGGTTGCCCGAGCTATTGACCTATCGGGTCGATGGCATTCCCCATTTTGTTTACCTAACGGCAACTGGCGAGGCGATCGCCAATACTATTGGTGAACAGCCCCGCCAGATTATGGCCGCTAATTTAGACGCTCTCGCTTCCCAGACGGAGCTGCCGTTTACCCCCACGAGTGGTCAGGTATCTAAGGTAGAGGCTCCAGTTGCCCCCAAGCCGACAGCAGCTGATGATCCCCGCAGTCACGGTAGCCAAGTTCAGCCCTAAGGCACTGCCACTTCAGAGTCTTGGTAATAGGTAGCCTGCTCGCGCAGCGAATTAGCCATCTCGGTATCGCCCGCTTGTTCATATAAATCGGCGGCGCGTTGGTAGTTACTAATCACGCCCTCCCGCTCCTCGGGCTGGAGGGTGGTGGCCTGTGTATAAATCGCATCGGCGAGGTCTAAGTAGGTGCTGGGCTGCTTCGGATCGAGCCGGATTGCTTCATTAAAGGCAGCGATCGCCTCAAGATAGTTGCGATCGATCACGAATCTCAGCCCATTGGCATAGGCTTGGTCGTAGGGCGTTGCGACCCGAACGCTGACTTGATAGGTACCCGCTAGCCCATAGGGCGATCGGGCAATCAGTTGATACGCTCCAGTTGTAGGCAGCGTCAAGACAACGCTGGGGTTCAAAGAACGGCCAAAATCGTCACTGGTGGCCAGCGTATCGCCATTGGGTGCCAGCACCGTGAGCGACGAATCAAAATCTTCGCTAATGATCGTAATAAAAACCAGTTGCCCAGCCGTCCCAGAGAAAGTATGGGTGCCTTGAACCGACTCCAGAACGCCTGTTTGGCGCAGGGGTGTCACCTCGGCAGCAGCTCGTTGGACGCTCAGGGTCGCAGCGGCTAATCCGGAGACCAGCACTGTAGAAAAAGTTAATAGAATGCCTAGGGGTTTGAATAGAAAGCGGGTTGCCATATGGAATTTAAGGTGAAGTGAACTTCAAAGTTAGGCTAATGGTTTAAAGGTAGTGCTCACCCTTTATTACACAGTATGCCCATTACCGCTGGGCTAATTAGTATCTGCAATGGGGGGTAATGCCCCCCGATACTAACAAATCTGCCCAAGTGAGGCTTTATTCGTTACGACACGAAAAGAACGGTAGACAGCAGCCACGCGCCTAATCTGGAATGGCAATATCTACGGGTGTGATGGGGCTACCCAAGCTATCGAGTGATGGCTGCATAATGGCCGCGTTGCCCACCACCAGCGTGACTAGCTGGTCGGGATTGAGGTAAGTTTGAGCCGCGCGCTGGATATCTTGAGCGGTTGTGGCTTCTACTTCTTTTTGGTAACGAAAGATAAAGTCGTCTGGGTAGCCATAGTACTCATAGCGAATCAGCCGTGCCAGGGTTTGAACAGGCGTTGCAAAGTTGAAGACAAACGCATTCAGCGACGACTCCTTTGCTTGCTCTAACTCCGTTTCACTGATCAAGCTAGTGCGAATTTTCTCGATTTCTGCTTGCCAAGTTCGAATAAAGGGTACCGTGGCATCAGAGCGAGTTTGCCCTCCGCCCACAAATAGGCCAGGGTGGTCAAACTGAGGAGACCAGTAGGCATAGACCGAATAGGCTAGCCCTTGACGCGATCGCACTTCATTGACCATGCGTCCACCGAGGCCATTCAGCACATCATTTAGCACTGACAGCGGCGTATAGTCAGGATCTTTGAGCTGCCCGCCCAAATGCCCCATCTGGATATAGCTTTGGGTCAGTTGGGGTTGGTCTACCAAAAACACGCCGCCTGAGGTGGCCTGAGCCACGGCGGGTAGAGCTGCAAAGTCGGGCTGATCGACGGTAGGATTGCGCGTCCAGTCGCCAAATTGTTTTTCAATCAGCGATCGCATTTCATCGGTCTTAAAGTCGCCGATAATCCCTAGCACCATATTGTTGGGATGGAAGTAGCGCCGATGGAACGCGACCAAGTCTGCCCGAGAAATGGCATCTACCGTGGCATACTCGACCGTACGCGCATAGGGACTGTCGGCTCCATAAATTAACTTGCCAAACTCCCGACCGGCAATGCTTTCGGGGCTGTCGTTGCGGCGGGCGATCGAGCCACGCCACAGGGTTTGGGTCAATTCCAGCTTGTCTTCAGGAAATGCAGGATGACGGATCACGTCGGCAAACACCGCAAAGATGTCGTCCAAGTCTTCGGTCAAGGTGCCAAAACTAGCGCGGCCTGCGACAGCATCGATGTCTGTTTCAACTGAGGCGGCTCGGTCTTCTAGAAATTGGTTCAATGCTTCAGGGGCGCGCCGCCGCGTGCCGCCGCTGCGCATGACGCTGCCGACGATGTTGGCAATCCCAATTTTGTCGCTTGGCTCTAAACGACTGCCGACTCGGAAGTAGGCCGAACCGTCAATTAAGGGCAATTCATGATCTTCTACCAAGAACACGATCATGCCGTTGTCTAATTCAAACCGGGTGTAGTCGGGCAGCTTTACCGCTGCTAGGGGCGGCAGCTGAAGCTGGTCGTAGTGAACGGCAGGGCTGGCCTGAACGGGACGGATGCCAACCCACGAAACTAGCAGCAGCAGTGCGATCGCGCTGATTAAGCGTTGAGCCAATTGGGTAGTCAAGCCTCGTTGTTTAAGCATGCTGTTCGAGGCGATCGCCTGTGTTTTCTGGATCATTCTGGTTTCTCCTCGGGTAAGAGCCGACCGATGGTTAGCTTCTCGGGGACGAAAGTAGCCTGAGCGACTCGCTGCACATCGCTGACCGTGACCGCCTCAATTGCTTTCAGCTGTTCAAATAGATTGCGCCAACTGCCTGTTTTTGCCTGATATTCGGCGAGTAGCCCCACCATGCCTTGGTTGGAGGCGAGCAGTTGCAGGATAGCAGCGCGAGACTGGGTTTTGACCCGCTCTAGTTCTGTGGTAGAAACAGGCTCAGTTTTGAGCCGTTGCAGCTCGGCATCCAGCAGACTAGCGATTTCTTCAATCGTATGGCCTGGAGCTGGCTGGGCATAAAGTAACATCAAATTGGAGTATAGATCGCCCGGAAACCCGTTCGACGCCTCGACGCTCAACACAATTTTTTGCTCTACCAAGTTCCGGTATAGGCGAGACGTCCGCCCTCCCGATAAAACCGCTGCCATGAGTTGGTAAGTGGCATCGTCGGGGTCGGTACTGGCAGGGCGCTGATATCCGGCGAAATACCACGGTTGAGTTTGGAGATTGAGCGTCACGGTTTGAGGGCTGCTCTGGACTGGCGTGATGGCGACAACATCGGGTGCCCGCGATCGCGTTTGATAGCGCCCAAAGTAGGTTTCTGCCAAGCGTTTCACTTCAGCTGGGTCTACATCGCCCACAATCGCTGCCGTAATTCGATTGGGGGTATAAAACGTCGTAAAAAAGTCGCTCACATCTTGGCGCGTTAGATTGCGGATGTCTTGCTCTGACCCAATCACCGGGCGGCCATAGGGATGACCAGGGAAAGCAGTTTCTAGAAACGCTTCAATCATCTTGCCGACGGGAGAGTTGTCGGTGCGGAGCCGCCGCTCTTCCAAAATTACATCTTTTTCTTCATAGAACTCGCGGAATACGGGATCTAGAAACCGCTCTGATTCTAACGACATCCACAGTTCTAACTTGTTTGCCGGAAAGCTGTAGAAGTAGCGAGTGGCATCGGCAGAGGTGGTGGCATTTAGACCCACTCCTCCGGCTCGTTCCACAATTTGACCATACTCGTTCTGGCGCACATAAGTGGCGGTTTGTTGCTTTAGCGCATCAAACTCACTCTGGAGTGTGGCAACCTCAGCGGTGCGTCCGGCGATGCTGGCGGCTTGCAGCTTGTCAAACAGCCGGTCGAGCTGATCGAGTCCTGCCTTTTCGGCTTGGTAATCGCTAGTGCCAATCTGGGTCGTTCCTTTGAATGCCAGGTGCTCTAGGAAGTGAGCCACTCCAGTTTTGCCGGGTGCTTCGTAGGCAGAACCCACATTCACATAAGTCATGAACGAGATTACAGGTGCCTGATGCCGTTCTAGCACGATGAAGGTCATGCCATTGTCTAGGGTAAACTCGGCGACCCGATCCATTACCCGATCGATGTAAGGCTGAATGGTGCTCACTGGGGGGACGTCGGTGCGAGCCAGTGCCACGGGCTGAGCAACGCTCCACCAGCACAGCATTGTGGTCAGGGCGATCGCCCCCCAGCGCCGCCAGACGAGTTGCCGCAGCTGCTGCAACCTAGCAGGACTAAACGTGCTACTAAACTGGAAATCCTTAACGGGATAGTTGAAATGCATGGAGTTGGGGAGGAGCCGGGAAGGAGTAAACAGAGTCAATTCAACCGTTCGAGTCACATCGTCGAACAGGTCATTGGAACCATTCAGCCATAGAAAAGTTCCACTCTTTACCCTACACCACCCGTTCCTTATCTACCGCACAAACGGCCAGAAGTGCAGCAATTCTCATCCTTCGCTTTTTAACTTCTGGTGACGATACCGCGTGTAAGAGTCAAACAGCATCCCAACTGTGCTGCACACCAGGCTAATCGTTAATGCGCCTTGCATGGCATTGCCGCTGCCAAAGGTTTGCAGAAAATAAACAATTTGCGCAACCCCATAGCGACTCATAGTCTCTAGGCCATGTAGCTGCTCCAACAGCACCAAAGGCAGCAAAAACAGACCCAACACCAGCAGCGGAGCCAGGAAGGTTAAGATAGCAGTCAGAATTAGCGATCGCAGCAATCCGGGAACAAGGCTCATAGGTATAGAAGCGCGCTGTTGCAAACTGCACATCTTTCAAAACCAGCACGGTATCACTACCATAATTGCAGAGAGGCAGCATCGCTTCTAGATGTCAGAAATCTTAAATCGTTCTCATAAATAAACACAATATCAATTATTTGTCCCAATGCTTGAGAGTATCTACTACAACTGCTTTAAGCCGTCTGCTCTTGGTAGACTATGACGGACTGAGGCGGGGCGAGTTCAGCTGAATGTTATGTAGTGTTACAAAACACACCGATATGTAGTGTTACCAGGCGAATGCCGCGTGGGGTTTTTGCAATTGACTAACGAGATTGGTAGTAACAGCTTAAGACGATGGGGGCAACGGGTCGTTGCTGCTGTTTTCCTAGGAGGGCAGGCGATTGTCCATTTGCTCAAAGGGAGAATCCATTCCCGCAATGTATTAGAACAGATGGCCATTGTTGGGCCTGGGTCGTTGCCCATTGCCCTGCTCACAGCCGCAACGGTAGGGATGGTCTTTACCATTGGCGTAGCGCGCGAGTTTATTAACTTTGGGGCGGGTACTGCTGTAGGTGGGGTGTTGGCGATCGCCTTGGCGAGAGAACTGTCGCCTTTAATTACGGCGATCGTTGTCACTGGGCGAGTGGGTTCTGCATTTGCAGCCGAAATTGGCACCATGCAAGTTACAGATCAAATCGATGCCCTATACATGCTCAAAACTGACCCAATTGATTACTTGGTACTGCCTCGACTGATTGCCTGCTGCATGATGATTCCCCTGCTCACGATTCTGTCATTTGTGATCGGCATGGCCGGAGGGTTGCTGCTGGCAGACTCACTCTACGGAATTTCCTCGTCGGTTTTTCTAAATTCTGCCCAAACTTTTTTAACCACATGGGATTTGTTCGGCTCACTAATTAAATCTGTGGTGTTTGGCGTGTTAATTTCAGTGATCGGCTGTAGCTGGGGATTGACAACTACAGGTGGAGCAAAAGGGGTAGGACAATCGACTACAGCCGCTGTGGTCACAGCCCTGATGGCTATTTTTGTCAGTAATTTTTTGCTGTCGTGGATGATGTTCCATGGCCCTGGTAATGTCACCCTTTAGCCGCCTGCCCGCGCTAGGTAAATCCTCTGCGCAGGCTGGACAAATACAGGGAGCAGCGCGTCAGCGTTTAGAATGGGGATAAATCCAGATCATCTAGTCTGTAGGCTTAGATGAAACTAGCAAGGATCGGTGGTACCTGTGACGACAACTCCGTCTATCCCAGTTTCAACAGAGACAGTGCAGCTTGCGCCTAGCTTTAAGCTGCCGATGGCGCTGCTAATTAGTGCTGTGCCGCTGGTTTGGGTGCGGCCTTGGGTCAGTGGGGCGATCGCACTATTCGGTGTTTTTTTGCTGATTCAGGCGGCGACATTACGGCTGCACTTCACCAGTACTGACCTTGACATTTACCGAGGCGAGTCTTTACTTCGCCGTTTTCCTTACCGCGACTGGCAAAATTGGGCTATTTTCTGGCCGCCTGTGCCGATTTTGTTTTATTTCAAAGAAGTCAACAGTATCCATTTTTTGCCGATGTTGTTTGACCCTAAGCTATTGAGGGCATGTCTAGAGCAGCGTTGCCCCACTGTTTGCGAGTGATTCTATTCCCATGAACCCAGACGAATTTCAAAATTTAGATGCCAATGCTGGCCTGCCAGCAGGTAGTTTGTCGTTGGATACCGCTGCTGTGAACCCGGTAGAGCCTGGGCTGGAGGCGATCGCTTCTGACATTGCTCCTAACGCTGAGGGTCATCGCCCCGATGCGGTTCCTGAAGGGGCGGTGGCTCCTCTGTC
>JAYUYI010000536.1:0-17738 GCA_043752545.1 Thermoleptolyngbya sp. | reverse complement strand
CTGCAAGAGTTGCGGGCGATCGCCAGCCAAAATCAGATCTGGCGCTCGTGGATTGGTATGGGCTACTCCAACTGCATCACGCCCCCGGTGATTCAGCGCAACATTTTGGAAAATCCCGGTTGGTATACGCAGTACACCCCCTATCAGCCCGAAATTGCCCAGGGACGGCTAGAGGCACTGCTTAACTTTCAAACCATGGTGATTGACCTGACGGGGCTAGAAATCGCCAATGCATCGCTGCTAGATGAGGGCACAGCAGCAGCGGAAGCAATGACGATGAGCTACGGGCTGTACAAAGGTAGTGCCAAAACCTTCTGGGTATCTAGCGCTTGCCATCCCCAAACGATTGAAGTGGTGCGCACCCGTGCTGTGCCACTGGGGATTGAGGTGCTGGTGGGTGACCACACTACGTTTGACTTTGCCACTCCGGTGTTTGGCGTATTGCTGCAATACCCGGCTACCGATGGCGCGATCTACGACTACACCGACTTTGCTCAGCGGGTGCACCAGATCGGCGCGCTAGTGACGGTGGCGGCTGATCTGCTGAGTTTGGTGCTGCTGAAGCCGCCGGGAGAATTTGGAGCCGATATTGCTGTGGGAAATACCCAGCGGTTTGGGGTGCCGTTGGGCTATGGTGGCCCGCACGCGGCCTATTTTGCGACTAAAGATGTATACAAGCGGCAAATTCCAGGTCGGCTGGTAGGGGTGTCGAAAGATGTGTTGGGCAATCCGGCGCTGCGGTTGGCATTGCAAACGCGTGAACAGCACATTCGCCGCGACAAGGCGACCAGTAACATCTGTACGGCACAGGTATTATTGGCGATTATCGCTGGGATGTATGCCGTCTATCACGGGGCGCAAGGATTGACGCGGATTGCCACCCGAGTCCATCAGTTGACCGTGGCGCTGGCCAGTGGATTAACTGAATTGGGCTATACGCTCGGGGCGGAGCCGTTTTTCGATACGGTGCGGGTGGCGGTGGGTGAGCAGGCAAGTCCAGTGATGGCAGGGGCGATCGCCCGTCAAATCAACCTGCGCCAGCTCAATGCCCAGACTCTGACCATTGCGCTTGATGAAACTACCGCACCGCAGGATGTGCAAGCACTGCTGGCTATTTTTGCAGCCGCGAGCGTCCCTGTCGCCCCGAGCGTCCCCACCAGGAGTGCCCCGATAGAGTTGGCAATTCCCGCAGCCCTACGGCGCACTACAGCGTTTTTGACCCATCCCGTGTTCAACCGCTACCGCTCTGAAACCGAGCTGTTGCGGTACATGTATCGCCTACAAATGAAGGATTTGTCGCTAGCCACCGCGATGATTCCGCTGGGTTCCTGCACCATGAAACTCAACGCCACGGCGGAAATGGTGCCTGTCACCTGGCCGGAGTTTGCTCAGGTGCACCCGTTTGCACCGATTAGTCAAGCGACAGGCTACCAGATCTTGTTTCAGCAATTGGAGGACATGCTGAAGGAAATCACGGGGTTTGCCGGGATTTCACTCCAGCCCAACGCCGGATCTCAGGGCGAATATACCGGGCTGCTGGTGATCCGGCAATATCATGCCGTGCGGAACGAATCCCATCGCACCGTGTGCCTAATTCCCGAATCGGCACATGGGACTAACCCAGCCAGTGCGGTGATGGCAGGGATGAAGGTCGTGCCGGTGGGGTGCGATCGCGACGGCAATATTGACATTGCCGACCTCCAGGCCAAAGCTGAGAAATACAGCGCTGACCTAGCGGCGCTCATGGTGACCTACCCCTCTACCCACGGCGTGTTTGAAGAAGGGATCCAGCAAATTTGTGAAATTGTTCACGCCCATGGCGGTCAAGTTTACATGGATGGAGCCAACATGAATGCCCAGGTAGGGCTATGCCGTCCCGCAGATTTTGGCGCAGATGTGTGTCACCTAAATTTGCATAAAACCTTCTGTATCCCTCATGGCGGGGGTGGCCCAGGCATGGGTCCTATTGGTGTAGCCGCCCACCTAATACCGTTTTTGCCAGGGCATGCCGTTGTGCCCATGGGGGGCGACACGAGCGTTGGGTCAGTCTCCGCTGCACCGTGGGGCAGCAGCAGCATTCTGCCGATTTCCTGGGTCTACATTCGGCTAATGGGCGCGGCGGGGTTAACTAAGGCCACCGAAGTCGCTATCCTTAGCGCCAACTACATTGCCAAACGGCTGGAGAACGACTACTCAATTCTCTATAAAGGCAAGACTGGGCTGGTGGCGCATGAATGCATCATCGACCTGCGCCAGTTCAAAAAATCGGCCAGCATTGAGGTCGATGATATTGCCAAGCGGCTGATTGACTATGGCTTCCATCCGCCCACGATGTCATGGCCAGTCGCGGGCACGATTATGGTTGAACCGACTGAGAGTGAATCCCAAGAAGAACTCGATCGCTTCTGCGATGCCATGATTGCCATTCGCCAAGAGATCCGCGAGATCGAAACGGGAGCAGCCGACCCACAAAATAACCTGCTGAAGCATGCTCCCCACATGGCTGCCGTGCTGCTGAGCGACACCTGGGAGCGCCCCTATTCCCGCGAGCAAGCGGCCTATCCCACGGCCTGGACGCGAGATAACAAATTCTGGCCTAGCGTTGGCCGCATTGACAATGCCTATGGCGATCGCAACCTGGTTTGCGCCTGCCTGCCGATGGACGCTTATCAGTAACAGCAAGCTGAGACTGGGAGCCGAATGGCTCCCAGTCTCAGCTCAACCGCTCAATTATGCTGAAACAGGAAGTTCGATGATAAACTCTGTCCCCTCTCCTAGGACAGAATTGCAGTACAGCTTACCCTCATGTTTTTCTACCAAAATTTGATGGCAAATGGATAGCCCCAAGCCTGTGCCATGACCGACGGGTTTGGTCGTAAAAAATGGGTCGAAAATCTTTTCTCTGACCGCATTAGACATGCCAATTCCATTGTCGGCAATCCGAATGGAAACGATGCGATCGCTCAACGGTTTGGTTTCAATCCAAAGGGTGGGGTGGGGCTGTAAAGCCAGGTCGGATGCGGGGGGGCAAATTGCAGTGCCAATGTCTGCATACTTCTCCAAATCATTAGAACCGCTCTTTTCCTCTAAGGCGTCTAACGCATTGGTGAGCATATTCATAAACACTTGATTTAGCTGTCCGGCATAGCACTCTACTAGCGGCAGTTGACCGTACTGTTTCACCACCGTAATTTCAGGCCGACTAACTGTCGCTCGCAGGCGGCTGCTGAGCAAGCGCAGCGTATTGTCTAGATCTTCGTGAATATCAATTGCCTTAAACTCTGCTTCATCTAGCCGAGAAAACAGCCGTAACGATTTCACAATTCCTTCAATCCGCAGGGTACCGACTTCCATTGAACGCAGTAAATCAGGCAAATCGTTCTGCATGAAGGGTAGGCTGATCTCATCGGCCTTATCCCGAATTTCTGACGTGGTTTCAGGATAGTGAGTTTGATAAAGATGCACTAGTTCCATCAGCTGGCACATATAGCCCCGCGCATGTACGAGGTTGCACTGAATGAAGTTGAGTGGATTGTTAATTTCGTGCGCTACGCCCGCTACCAGCTGCCCCAGACTAGACATTTTTTCGGTTTGCACCAGCTGTATTTGGGCTTTTTTGAGATCATCCAGCGCCTTTCCCAGCCGCGCGTTTTTCTCTTCTAGTTCCTGAGTCCGCTGCTGCACCTGATATTCTAATGTGCGGCTTTCATCTTCGAGGATGACTTCGCGTTGCTGCACTTTGGCGGCCATTAGCTCAAAACTGTTGGCCAACTGACCAATTTCATCTTGGATGAAGCGCTGCTGAAACTGAGACAGCACCTGCGTATAATTACCATCACGGATTTGCTCGCTGGCTTTGGTTAGCTCCAGGATGGGTTTGGTAAAAATCCGGGACAGCAGATACAGGAGCAAAATCAGCACCAGGTAAGCGATCGCAAACGCGATCGCCAACTTCTTTTGCAATTCTTGCCGAATGGCCAAGACATCATCGGCTCGAAAGTCTATCCCCATCAGCCCGATGGATTGCCCGTGTGCATTGTTAATCGGAGCGTAGGCAGAAATCCAGCTGCCCCAGGGATCGGTATACGGCTCTAACCTAACTGTTAGCTTGGTAAAGCCTTGATAAAGCAGAGTCTTGGCCGGATCAGCATCATAGGATTCAAGAAAGGCAGTGGAATTGTCTCGTTGAGTCATCCGCAAAATATCCCCGATCCACAGAGCTTCATGGGGCTTTTTGCCTTTAATTAAAGTGTAAGGATTAGCGCGAGGTTCAATTTGCTGTATATTTATCAGCCAGCTTTGATGGCGCTGATAGAGCGGGCTATCGACGGGCAAGTCTTGACCAGGCTTTAATTTGACAGCGGCAAGGGCAGAAAACTCTTGAGGGTTCACGCTGGCGATCGCGCCTTGTAAGGTTTCGACCAGATCGGTTTCCAGCCGATCCAGTGCTCTTTGTGTGACAAAACTGTAGAACCACCAGTAAAGGCCAGAAAACGCCACACCACACACGAGCGTGAAGCTAAACAGTAGCTTCGATTGCAGGCTCATGAAGCGATGAGAAGTGGCAGGGCGAAGTATGGCAAGTAGCATTACGGAACCTAGAGCGCTTGGTCAGCGAATCTACTAGCTAGTTTTCCCAATCCTATTCTTTCGTAACGATTCTGTGAGGAAAAAAATTAGAATAGAGCGGTTTGGCGTAGTGCAATATGCGCATTTCATACAGTGATTTTACTGAGGGGAGCAACTGGTACCAAGATCTTGCCGCCGCACTGCAAGTGGGTGCCGCTGTCCTCGCAACCGTGACGGCGGTTCACGGCTCGGTGCCTCAAGAAGTGGGGGCAAAGCTGGTACTCGATGCGCTAGGAACGGTGCGGGGTACCATTGGCGGCGGTGCCGGTGAAGCAAAGGTGATTCAGCTAGCGCAGCAGGTGTTGCAAACGGGCGGCAAGCAGTTTGTGGACATTGACCTGTCGGGTGCGCCCCAGCGGCAGGTGCAAGGCGTTTGCGGGGGGCAGATGCAGGTTTGGGTAGAGCGGTGGCAGGGAGAGGCGGCGATCGCCCTGATTACGCAGATTTGCGCCTTATTGAAAGCAGGCCAGTCAATTCAGCTCGTCACACCCATTGATAGCACTCGCTCTCCGTACCTATTCTCACTCAAGCACTCTCCGCCTGCCGATGGGATGGTAGAGATTTTGCAACCGCCGCCCACGTTGCTAATTGTGGGCGGCGGACATGTCGGCATGCAGCTCGCAACCGTGGCCGATCTAATTGGGTTTCAAGTTGTCGTGCAAGACGATCGCCCCGAGTGGGCTAATGCCAGTCGCTACCCTCAAGCGTCCCAGATTTTTGTGGGTTCGATCGCCTCCGCTCTAGCTCACCTAGTGGAGCATCCGCAGCTCTACGCAGCTCTGGTGACTCGGGGCTATCAGTATGACCTAGAGGCGCTTGAGCCGCTTTTGCAGCGCCCTGTGCCTTGCGCCTATATCGGCATGATTGGCAGCCACAACCGGGTGCGGCAGGTTTATCGGGCGATCGCCCAAGGCGGCATGCCAACCGACAAACTGCACTCGATCCATGCCCCCATTGGCTTAGACATTGGCGCACTCACCCCCGCCGAAATTGCCATCAGTATTAGTGCTGAGTTGATTTTGGTGAGACGCGGTGGCACAGGGCGATCGCTTTCCCAGCCGTGACCTGCCGCCGCGCAGCGCTCAAAGCACCCCAGCCAAACGGCTCATCAGACGGCCAGACACCCTCGCCGAATCGGGTTGGGAGTGTCAAGATAAAGGAGATAGGGCATTGTGATGTTAGGTCAGCGTCTATGTCAGAATTTCGCGGTTCCATCGCTCAGCATTACCACGAGAGGACGAAATACGACCCTGCCACCATTGCGGGCAAGGCTCAGTCGCCAAATTGGCACGAGCAACCCATTCCCTTCAAAGACTACAAAGTAGGGTTGGCCTACGATTTGAAGCCGTATCTGACCGAAAAGCCAGACCTAGGTGAATTTAGCGATCCCTGGCGGCGGCTATCCCGGCTGTTGTTTTGCAGCTATGGGTTAACGGTCAAACAGGTGATGATGAACGGGGATGCCGTCTATTTTCGGGCTGCGCCTTCGGCTGGGGGGCTATATCCGGCTGAGGTTTATCTGGTCTCGCGCGGCACGCCGTTATTGCCAGCCGGACTATACCACTACCAGTCTCAGACCCACTCGTTGCTGCACTTTTGGGACAGTGACGTGTGGGCAGCACTGCAAGACGCGTGCCTCTGGCATCCCAGCTTAAACGGCACGCAGTTGGCGATCGCCACCACGGCTGTATTTTCACGCTCTGCATGGCGCTACCAAGACCGGGCTTACCGCCGGATTTTCTTAGATGCTGGCCATCTGCTGGGCAATATTGAACTCGCCTGCGCCATCAACGATTTTCGTCCCCATCTAATTGGTGGATTTGTAGACGAGGCAGTGAACCAGTTGATGTACTTAGATGTGGAGCAAGAAGGGGCGATCGCCATCCTGGCCTTAGCCGATCTGCTCGAACTCGATCAAAATCTGCCTGCTGGCACCACTGCTCTGCCGTCTCTCACCCAACTCGACTTTCCCGATATTCCCGATGGCAAATTGCTATCGTATTTTCACTACGCCACCCAAATTCAAGCCACTCCTCCTGTTCCTGCCTTTGCTGCGGAGCTAGGAGCACCGCTAGACATTCTACCGTCCAGCATTACCTCAGCCGATACCACCCCAACCGATAAATACAACTTTCCGTTTTGCCTTAAAGTCTCCACCGTTAGCCCCCCACTCGTCTTAGGCGAAAGCCTATCCGCTTTAGAAAAAACCATCCTCAAGCGCCGCTCCACCCGGGCTTACACTGGGGCAAATTTGACCGTAGACGAACTGAATTTACTGCTAGATTTTACCTACCAGCCCCAGCATTATCTAGACGAAGGACTCGACCCCTCACCCGACTACTTCGACCTCAGCCTAATTCAAACGTTCATCGCCATTTCGGGCGTAGATGGACTTGATGAAGGCTGCTACTACTACGCTCCTACTGCTCAAGAACTGCGTCAGATTCGGTTCAAAAACTTCCGCCGCGAGCTGCATCTGCTGTGTTTGCAGCAAGACCTCGGGCGCGACGCCGGAG
The DNA here is from genome assembly GCA_043752545.1 of Thermoleptolyngbya sp. Taxonomy (GTDB): domain Bacteria; phylum Cyanobacteriota; class Cyanobacteriia; order Elainellales; family Elainellaceae; genus CASBQJ01. The sequence continues at coordinate 10,593 of JAYUYI010000536.1, read as the reverse complement.
CGGTGCTGTTCCACACTGCTGACCTGAAACAGGCCGTCAGTCGATATGGCGATCGCGTCTATCGCTACCTGCATATGGATGCCGGACATTTGGGACAACGGCTCAACCTGGCTGCGATCCATCTAGGGCTGGGCGTGAGCGGCATCGGCGGCTTTTTTGACGACCAGGTGAATGAGGTGCTGGGCATTCCACCTGACGAAGCCGTGCTGTATATTACGACTTTAGGCCGTCCGCGAGGCTAAAACTCTTAAGGCTAAAAGATAGACTATGAGCGCCAGCGCTGCTCGACCCTATACCCTGCTTTCCATTGCCGCTGCTATTTTGACCATTGGGCTAAAAACGGGTGCCTATCTTGTGACCGACTCGGTGGGGCTACTCTCCGATGCCATGGAGTCGGTCATTAACTTGGTTGCCGCATTGGTGGCTTTCTGGGCGCTCTCGTTTGCGGCCAAACCTGCCGATCAAGAACATCCTTTTGGCTATACCAAAGCTGAATATTTCTCCAGTGGGCTAGAAAGTGCGCTAATTGTGGTGGCGGCAATTGGAATTGCGATCGCCGCTTACGATCGGTTGCTTAGCCCTCACCCCATTGAACAAATTGGTCTGGGGCTAGTACTATCACTGATTGCCACGGCGATTAATGGCGGCACGGCCTGGGTGCTGCTGCGGGCTGGCAGGCGATTGCGCTCGATTACCCTCCGCGCCGATGCCCATCATTTGCTGACCGATGTGTGGACGTCGGCGGGTGTCCTAATCGGGATTGGGCTAGTCAAACTAACGGGCTGGCTGATCCTCGACCCGATTATTGCGCTATTGGTTGCCGCCAATATTATTTGGGTGGGTGTGCGGCTGCTGCGCGAAACCGGCTCGGGGTTGCTCGATCGCTCTGTTCCCCAAGCCGAACGCGACCAAATCAAAACTCTGATGCTGCCCTATGAACAGCAGGGCATCCAATTTCACGCGCTCAGAACCCGAGGGGCTGGCTCACGTCGCTTCATCAGCTTCCATGTGCTGGTGCCGGGAGCCTGGACGGTGCATCGGGGGCATCACCTGTGTGAGGAACTAGAACTCGCCATTATTCAGCAACTCCCTGGCAGTTATGTGATCACGCACCTAGAACCGCAGGAAGATCCAGAATCTTGGACGGATCAGGAATTAGATCGGACGCCACTTGCCTAGGCAGGGTGAAGGGGCGATCGCCCTCCAGCATTGTTCTTACTCTTCCAATACCTCTACTAGCTCTTCAATTGTCACCTCAAAGGCATGAGCCAGTCTGCGAATGGAGGTGTAATCGGTCATCGTCATCGCATCGCGCTGCACGTAGTTTTTAACCGTGCTGTAATTTAACCCGGCGCGTTCGGCAACATCTTTCAGTGTCCAGCCCCGTTGGTCGGCAAATTCTCGAATTCTTAACCGGATTAAACCCATTCAGATATTGACAAAGACTCAATTGAGTCTTTTAATAGAGCTTAGAAGGACTCAATTGAGTCTTTTTGTTGATTAATTCAAAATGATCGCTCAGCGTTTTGCAAAATTGCGTAAACGTCTCATTTCTTTTTAAGGTACCCCTATGATATCTCCAAAGTCTGTCCCGGACTTGCTCCGGGCACCTGTTCCGGCTGCGCCTGAGGGCAAACAGCCCGTTCGCATGCTCATTTGCGGCATCCCGTCAGGAGTCGAACAGATGGTGCATCAGCTTTATCTAAAAGGCTTTGCTCAAGTGGGCGAATGGTCGCCGCCGTTGCCATCGCCCCTAGAGGGTGAAATCATCCGAATTTTGGTGCGCTATTGGCTGGCTAACCCATTAATCGTCTTATTTAAATTGTGTACCTAAATTGCAGCGAGGAGAATCTCCTTCGATAGGGGAAAACCCGTTAAGCCGCTGGGGGTTTTCTACACTCGCCCCAAGCTGGGGTTCCCGCTGCTACTGAGTCAGGGGATAAGGGATAAAAGATTTGTCAGTTAACTGGCCTTGGTTCTTAGCGCAGCAGTGGGTTTTTGTTTTGAGTGGCAGAGATAATAGTTTGCTCAATTCGCTTGCAGCGGGTTTCTGGCCGTTTGGCACTTGCAATCCATCCAAGAATAATTTTCTTTGATGAATTACTGAATGCTGCAAAGTTTTGCTGGGCAGCTAGGTTAGCCTCCAACGCCTGACCTAAATCGGTGGGCATCACCAAGGCTTCAATGGCATCTAGAGCAATCCATGAACCGTCTTGCTTGGCCGCCTCAATCTTGCGCCACCCCACGTCGGTCATTAGCCCCTGTGCCAGCAGTTCTTCAATATATTGCTTGTTTAACTTCGACCAAACACTTTTGGCTTTACGCGGAGTAAAAATTTGCTTGTACCGGGTTTCGCCCAGCGACTTGACCTTACTGTCAATCCAACCAAAACACAGCGCTTCTTTGACGGCTTCGCTATAGTAAACGCTGGGTATACCGCTGTTTACTTTGTAGTAAACCAGCCAGATTCCTGTCGAAGTGTGATGATTTGTCTCCAGCCATCGCCGCCATTCGGTGCGATCGCCAGCATCAACCAGTTCCAGTTGGTCTTCAAACCTCGGCATGTCCTTCGTGTTTACCCCAACGTCCAAACTGCACTCTCGATTCGTTCTCGTGTGAACCACTAGGTTTCCACGTACAGATTAATAAAGACAAAATCAGTTGCGATCGCCGCCTGTAATGCTCAAAACTCTGCTGGTGCTCTACACTCCTTTGGTCAGTTGGGTTGGCTTAGGCTGGCTGCTGGGGCACAAATTACCCGCCTCGATGCCAACCGCCCTCGGTCTGCTGCTGTTTTGGATTGGGGTTCCCCTCAGCACGATAGGCTTTTTACGCCATGCTAATTTAGCCGGTTCGATTTGGGTTGCGCCCTTGGCTGCCTGGATCGCCATCTTTTTGGGAGCAGGATTGGCTTGGCTCTGGTTGCAGCAGCAGCCCCACCTACTTTCATCTGGACAGAAAAAAGCCCCGCTGGATTCCGCAGAACTCACTGAGGGCGCTGAGCAACTAGAACCCTGTACTGAGGTGATCGTACCGATACCGCCAGATCGCGCCCGCGCCACCCAAGGCAGTTTTTTACTGGCGGCCATGGTGGGAAATACGGGCTACTTAGGCTTCCCGGTTAGTCTGGCGCTGATTGGCCCAGATTATTTTGCCTGGACGTTATTCTACGATATTTTGGGGACTGCGCTGGGGGCTTACGGGTTAGGTGTTGTGCTGGCGGCGCGGTTTGGCCAGGGCAAACAAACCGTCTGGGATCTAGCACAAACCCTGCTCTACAACCCCGTGCTCTGGAGTTTTGGCGTCGGGCTAGGCATCCGAAATGTCCCCTTTCCGGCATGGCTAGACCAGGCGCTTTATGCTGGAGCCTGGGGCAGCGTCACGGCTTCACTGGTGCTGTTGGGGATGCGGCTCAGCCAAATTTCGTCGGGGCGCAGCATTAAACTGGCGATCGCCAGCTTGAGTATCAAAATGTTAATTGTGCCGCTAATGATGGGCGTGGGTATTTCTATGCTGGGATTTACCGGAGCACCACGACTGGCGATGGTGCTCCAGATGTCTATGCCGCCTGCCTTTGCCACGCTGGTAATCGGCGAAGCCTACCAGTTAGATCGAGACTTGACGGTGACAGCCTTGGCTCTCGGCTCCCTAGCAATGCTGGCAACGTTGCCCCTGTGGCTGATACTGTTTCCGCTCTAGAACCTGCCACCCACCTATCGGTAGCCCTACCCTACCCAACTCACATCACTATCCGTGGAGTTGACAGGTGGCAATGGCTTCGAAATCGGGACATCGCGCCGATTTTGGGATGCTTTGCCGTTACTTTGAGGGGTACTACCAGCAGGCGGAGGCGGAGCAGACACAGAGGGTTTTGTAGAAACGGCCTTAACTGCCTGCGGTGCTGCGGCTGGAGCGGCTTGCTCTCTTGCTTTAAAGGCTCGACGTTCTGGAACGATTACTTTTTGCATGATCCACTCAACGGTTTGTTCTTTTAACCAACCGCGAGCCACTAAAACTTCCCCAAACCTCATGCCAGTAGCCTTCTGATCGTTTAGGGCAACATGAACCTGAGCTGACGTTAGCAACCCAGCGTCTAGCAAGTAGCTACCCAACCGTTTGGTATTTGAGCTGGCACTAGTGGGGACAGTTTGCACTTGGTAGCGATCGCTCCTATCTCGCATCAATATCCATCGCTTCAATACAAAGGGGCAAAAAGGCAAGGATGCAATTAAGCACTTCCCCCCCCGCAAGAGGGGGTTGACACCTATTGACAAAATTTAATTTGACCAAAAAGGTATTAGATATTCGATCAATTGGAGTTCTTCACAGTATAGCAACTGATTTACGCTATCTTTACTATTCACTAAGGAATGTATGCCAAGTCCCTCAGTAGGTACGGGCACAGCTTTAGAGATAAAAAATGTAATGTAAAGCGAGATACAAAATGTGATGTAAAGTGAATCGCTTAGTTCGACTAGGTTTAAGGCAAGCGTTGAGCGTTCAGCCCTTAACGCCGCTGCCGCTGTCAGTAGGCACAATGTAATGCTGCATCAGCACAAACAGCAGCAAGATTGGAGCTACCGAAATGACTGAACCTGCTGCAATTAAACGCCAGTCTAAGGAAAAAGCACCCGCTAGTTTTGCCACGCCCAACGGCAAGGTGTAATATTCGGGCTGGTCTAAGATGATTAATGGCCAGAGAAAATCACTCCAAGAGCCGATGAACACGAAAATTGCTAGGGTAACTAGCGCCGGACGAATAGCTGGCAGCATGACGTGCCACCAAATTCCCAGTTCTGAGCAACCGTCCATTCGACCCGCTTCTTCTAACTCTTTGGGGACACCCTGAAATGCTTGCCTGAGCAGGAAGATGCCAAAGGCAGAGGCGATCGCTGGAAAGATCAATCCTAGGTAAGTGTTTCGTAGTCCTAGCTGCACCATCAGGATATATAGCGGAATCATTACAATTTGAGCCGGAATCAGAATCGTGGCGACGACTAATGTAAACAATCCTTCCCGGCCTCGAAAATTGAGTCGCGCTAGGGGATAGGCCGCTAGGGAGCAAATTAGCAGGTTGAGGCAAACAGTCAGCACTGCCACCAAGGTGCTGTTAAACAGGTAGCGCCCAAAGGGGTTGGTCTGCCAGACGGTGACAAAATTTTTCAGGGTCGGCTGGCTTGGCCACAGCTGGGGCGGAAACTGAAAGATATCTTCGCCCGGAGATTTGAAGGCGGTGCTCACTAGCCAGATGAGAGGCAGCAGCAGCGCCAGGGCGATCGCTCCCATCACTAGGTATAGGCTCAAGGGCGTCGAAACCCGAGCAACCCATGCCAACCCCCAAGCAGGGCGCGAACTAGACGCAGGGGCAATCGCGTTGATGCGGCGATCGCGCCCGCTAGAAGCATCTTCCTTGCGGTTGGGCTGGCTCGGCTCTAAGTCCTCCATCGGTCTTGTTTTTTTCCTTGAAGCTGATTCCTTGAAGCTGATGTAGCCCTACACGATTTGTGCCACTTCATCGTGTTGGGGATGGAGCGATCGCGTCCCTTGAAGAGTAGCAGACAAGCGGTTCAATGCGTTCATATACGCTTGGGCTGAGGCCACAATCACGTCAGTATTGGCACCATGACCCGAGAAAAACCGATCTTCGTATTGTAAACGAATAGTAACTTCGCCAATTGCGTCAATCCCAGCGGTAACCGACTGCACGGAGTACTCGATCAGCTGATTAGGGATATTGACCACTCGGTTGATCGCTTTATATACCGCATCCACCGGACCAGTCCCGATCGCCGCATCCATTAACTCTTCGCCCTCGGGGGTACGGATAATGACGGTGGCCGTTGGGCGGGCATGATCGCCACACGATACTTGCAAGTGCTCTAGCTTAAATAGCTCTGGAGCCTGCTGAATTTCGTCGTTCACGATCGCCTCTAGATCGCGATCGCTAATGTCTTTTTTCTTATCGCCTAGTTCTTTGAATCGCAGGAAAGCTTTGTTCAACTCTTGGTCAGATAGGTCAAAGCCTAGCTCCTTCAGCCGCGTCCGAAACGCATTGCGCCCCGAGTGTTTGCCCAACACAATTTTATTGTCATTCAACCCAATGGACTGGGCATCCATAATCTCGTAAGTCAGCTTGTGCTTCAACACGCCGTCTTGGTGAATCCCCGACTCGTGGGCAAAGGCATTTGCCCCCACGATTGCCTTGTTGGGCTGCACTAGCATGCCCGTCAGGTTGGACACCAGGCGAGACGTTTTATACAGCTGACGGGTATCGATGTGGGTCAATGGCGCTTCCGAATCGACCGGGCGGCCAAAAAATGGATTGAAGTATTGACGGCGCACATGCAGCGCCATCACCAGTTCTTCTAAAGCCGCGTTGCCCGCTCGCTCTCCAATGCCGTTGATGGTGCACTCTAGCTGGCGCGCCCCGGTTTTTACAGCTTCTAAGAAGTTGGCGACGGCCATCCCTAGGTCATTATGGCCATGGACAGAAATAATTGCTTGATCAATATTGGGCACGTTTGCCTTAATCCCCTGAATCAACGCGCCAAACTCGCTAGGGGTGAGGAAGCCAACGGTATCAGGAATATTGACGGTGGTTGCCCCAGCGGCGATCGCTCCCTCCAACATCAGATACAAAAATTCGGGGTCAGAGCGGCCCGCATCTTCGGGTGAAAACTCAACATCTGCCACTAACGACTTCGCATAGGCCACCATGTCGGGCACAATATCTAGCACTTCAGCCCGCGTTTTTTTCAGCTTGTACTCTAGGTGAATATCGGATGCCGCAATAAACGTATGAATCCGGGGCTTAGCCGCAGGCTTGACCGCATCGGCAGCAGCCTTAATATCTTGCCGAGTCGCACGCGCCAGCCCACAGATAATTGGCCCTGTTTCGCTGCCCACCTGTTGAGCAATTTGTGTCACCGCCTCAAAATCGCCAGGGCTAGCAAAGGGAAACCCTGCCTCGATCACATCTACTCCTAGGCGAGCTAGCTGCTTGGCAATGGTCAATTTTTCATCGACGTTGAGGGTCGCCCCAGGGGACTGCTCCCCATCACGGAGAGTGGTATCGAAGATGATGATGCGATCAGACGAATCAGAGTTAGCGATCGGCGTATTCATGACGAACTAAGTAGCAAATATAGTATTTATCTTAGGTGGAGTGTTTCTATTTACCACCCCCTGACTGGATCATTCTTCTCGCTAAGCCTAGGATTGGCCGCCAAGCAACTGGTAATGCCTATAATGGCTGCCTCAGCGGCTTGCTATTGGCCATCTAGCTTTTCAATGTGCCCCCGGATATCGTTTAGATCAATGTAACGATCTGTAACATTGCGCAGTTCTCGGGCAATCATCCCCTCTGTAGAAACCACGGTAATTAGCGTGCTTTTAGAGCGGAGCAATTCGATCGCCCGCTCAAAGTCACCATCCCCGCTGAACAAAATCACCCGGTTATACTGGTCAACCGTATTGAACATATCCACGACAATCTCAATATCTAAGTTTGCCTTCTGGGAGTAGCGCCCGGAGGTGTCATCGTAATATTCTTTCAGGATTTTTGTGCGAACCGTATACCCCAAACTGATCAGAGCATCTCGAAATCCTCGTTGGTCTTGAGGATCTTTTAACCCGGTATACCAAAACGCATTGATCAACTCCACATCCGGATCGCTGGTGAAGTAATCTAATACTCGCCTTGGGTCAAAAAACCAGCCATTTTTTTGTTGAGCATAGAACATATTGTTCCCGTCAACAAAAATGGAAAGGCGACTCATAGAAGACATAAAAATAAAGCCTAAGATTTACAGTGAAAAATTGAAATAAATGCCCCAAGTATAGCAACTGACTTCAAATATGCTGGCGATCGCCAATCTTAGCAAATTCAACCCAAGAATTAAAAATAATGCCCGTAGGCAGAGGCTGACCTGACAAACTTTATGCGGAAGTGAGGCTGAGGTGACGTAGCTTGCTTGCCGCACGATCATCTTTTACTAAACGCCATCAAAAGTACGTTTATCTAACTATCGAATCCACCCTGTCGAATGATCTAAATGGCTAGTAAGATGCACAGCTAGTAAGAGGCCGATAGATTTGAGTCGGAGGCATATTTTTAAAGCCACATGCAAATATAGAAAATAGAAGGACGCTCAGTGGGTCACGCCCCAAGCTGTTTCTATCTTCAAGGTTTTAAAAATAGGCTTAGACAAACCGCCTTAGGCTGATCTAGCGGATCGATTAGGAAAATAGAGCTAACGCTCTAGAATAAATAGGAGGCATGTCTGAGAGAGTCTGTTTTACGAATTTTGAATATCCTACCAATACCAATAAAGCTATTCTTACGCGTAATCTAGATTTTTCTATTTTATTTATGTGAAGAGTGTGGTCTAGAAAATACTTTAAATTCAAATTTAAAAACCTCACTTCTGGTATTGATTTAGACTTGGATCTATACCATCAGCGCATCTATTATCCGCCACTCCCCGCCGCAAACAGACTGCGGCAAGCATCGGCCTCACCCTGCTGAGCATAGGCACTGCCCCGCAGTGCAAAGAGTTTGCTCTATGGGAGCCATGGTACGGAGCCATTACATACTGATGGTGATTAGCTAAATATATGTTTATTATGTTCCATTATTCAAAGAGACGTTTTGGGAAAAGCTGATTTGTCAGGGGTCGATGAGGTAAATAGGTCTATTTGCGGAGCAGAGCTATCCAAGATGCCAACCAATCTCAAGCCTCAGCGCCAGCAAATCAACGCTGAAACTCAAGCACGGCACCTTAGTCTGTCGCCAAGTCCGCATATGAACACCAGTCGCTCCAGCTTCCAGCATAAAGCTTCGTCTGAGATAGACCTGCTAAATCTAAAGAGAGTAAATTGACGCAGGCGGTCACTCCAGAGCCACAATAAACCACGATCTCTGATGCCGATGTTAGCTCAGCCCAGTGCTGCTGCTGGTCTGCAATTGGACGGATATATCCTTGCGCATTGGTGACCGACTGCCAGGGATAATTGACTGCGCCCGGAATATGTCCGGCGATCGGGTCAATCGGTTCGCGTTCTCCACGATAGCGATCGCCCTCTCGGGAATCGACCAATACGACCCCGGGCTGTCCCTGCCGCGATCGCACAGCTGTAATGTCCAACACATCTGTGCGTTGAATCTGGGGAATAAAATGGCCAGATTGGCTAACAGGCACAGCATCTGTGACTGGATACCGAGCGGCTTGCCATTGGCTAAACCCTCCATCTAATACCGCAACGCGCGCATGTCCCAAGTGACGCAACAGCCACCAAAACCTGGCAGCATAGGCAAAGCGAGCATCATCATAGGCAATCACCCAGGTTGGCTCTGGCTCAGAGGAAATCCCTGCTGCGGCCAATTTTGCAGCCAATGGGTTAGGTTTGGGGAGAGGATGGCGACCCCCATGTTGCCCTGCAGGACTAGATAAATCACGATTGAGATCGAAGTAATGGGCACCTGGAATATGACCTTGCTGGTACTGCTGCCGCCCTAGGTCTGGATCGCTCAGCGAAAACCGACAATCGGCGATCGCCACTCGGGGATCATCTAAATGTTCAGCTAGCCAAGCGGCTGGCACAACGTGGGTAAACGATTCAATTTCAAGTTCCATCAGTCCTCCCTGCTGTCAACGATTAATCTACAGCTATCACAGTTTCAGCTACAGCAAGCGTTTGACTTAAACGCTATATTTCCCAAAAACAATTATGTTCAAGATGTAATCTTTCGGTGGCACCCTAGCCTAGCCGCCAGCCAAATCTCAGTGGAAAACCTGATCCTCCCTAACCTAGGAATTAAACATACTGAGAGAATCCGAAAAATTAGCCCCGTCGATCCATCAGCCATTGCTTTCAACAATCATTTTTTTAGCCCACTTAGCCCACAACATTCCACCCTCTCAGCTCCCAGTTTTGGCATACTGAGATAGATCCTTCTAAAGCAGGGCATCCTGAGGGAAAATCGAAATTATTATGGACTATTTGATACATGCCACCCATTGTCTTTGCAGCGTTTTGCAGCGAATGAAGTGAGATTCCTTCTGTGAACTATCTTGATCTTGAGAAGCCAAAAGTTCTGATTGTAGATGATCATCCCTCCAGCCGAATGACTGCAGTAGCGCTCTTATCCATTGAGGGATACGACGTTTTAGAAGCAGAGAGCGGGTCTGCCGCCTTAGAGGTAGTTGAGCAGACCCCTCCCGATCTGATTCTGCTGGACGTCATGATGCCGGGAATGGATGGCTACGAAGTATGCCGACAGCTTAAACAAGATGAGCATACCCGTCTCATTCCTGTCATTTTTGTCACCGCATTGAACGATCGTCGAGCCAGGTTGCGAGGGATTGAAGCCGGAGGCGATGACTTTCTATCGAAGCCGTTTGACCAGCTCGAATTGTCGGCACGGGTGAATTCACTGGTACAGCAGAAACGGCTGAATGAAGATTTAGATCACGCTGGACAAGTGCTGTTTTCGATCGCTCGCACGGTTGAAAGTCGTGACCCTAACACGGGTGATCACTGTGAGCGATTGGTGACGTTAGGTAAAGCCTTGGGCAAATTTCTCAATTTGTC
>JAYUYI010000535.1:0-3485 GCA_043752545.1 Thermoleptolyngbya sp. | reverse complement strand
GGGTCATCTCATTGCGCCGCGCCCGAATTACGTCTTCTAGCACGCTGCCCACCAGCGGCAACCGTCTCCCCTTTTAATCCAGTCATTCAGCCGCCGCCGCAAGTCTCGCACATGACCGCCGCTAACCTGGCACAAGCGATTTAGCGTTTCCAGCCCGTCAAAAATCTCGGCTAGGTTGGCCAATCGCTGGGCAGCGTCCAAATCAGGGAACGCTCGCGCCAACACCATCTGCTGCAACAGCGCCAAGCCTGCCTCACAGTCGCTGCCATCTCGGAACTGCACGGGCACCATCGGCAACACCTTTGGCTCCTCGTAGCGCTGGGTCAGCATGCCATACTCGTTCGAGAACTTCAACGCCAACGGCATGGTGTAGACCAAATGACACTTCAGCCGAGTCAGGCATTCACTTTGGTCAATAAACAAATATTTTTGCTGCGGGCGGCCAAACTGCTTGGCACGATTATCAATTCGATCCAGGTTATCCACAATCACCACCAGCCCGCGTTTGCCCTGCTGCTTCAATTGGGCGATCGCTGGTTCTAGTAATTCTCGATTAATCATCTCCAGCAGCTTGGTTTTCTGCGGTGCCAGATATTGATTCATCCGCTCCCGCAAGGTCTGGTCATTTTTGGCCACCACGGTGAGTTCGGCAATGCCTGCCGCCAACGATAGCTCGCCCTTACTGTCCACACCCACGCCGCCCACGCCGGGAAGCGTCGCCCTTGCCCGCACATCTATTTCCGTCAGCAGCACTTTCATTGTGCCGTCTAGCAACGCCCGAAAGCCCTTGGCCTGCGGATGGACAGCCGCTTTTTCCAAACTCTCGCTCACCCGTTTGGCGATCGCCAGCAGCACATCACCAATATCCACATCCGCCATTTCTAGGTCTTCACTCGATTCAAAATAGACCACATGGAACCCGTCCTGCTCCAATTCCGCCTTCAGCCGCAGCAGCTCCGTCGATTTGCCACAGCCAATATGGCCTGTAAACAAAACACAGGTCGGCGTATCTGGTGAAAAGAACGAAATATTGTCCTTCAACTCTTGAATAATGTGCCCACCGCGCACCGACGAGAAATCAATGTAAAGCTTCCGATCGGCCTCGTTCTTTAGGATTCAGCGTCTGACTGGGATTGCTGGCTTGAAAAAAATTGCGGATATCTGGCACCCGTGTTGACTCCTCCTGAAACGACAAGCCTGAAACGACAAGACCTATGCCTTTACTTGTTCTCGAATAAAGGCACGAAACGTCCTCTCTGCTGAGATCTCATCCTGCTTATGCGTGTTCTAAAACCGATACAAATCTGCTTTCTCTACCCAGCTGAAGGTAGGACTACAATTCACCTCTACGTAAGCATTGCCTTGCAGTTGATAAATTCGCCATTCTTGCCCGTTATATCGCCACAACTCAGGCACTCCCATTGTGGCGTAATCGCGCTTTGATTACTCATGGCTTTATCAAGAAAGTGTTAATTGGTGCTGATTGACCTGCTAGACCTCTGAAAATAAGGATTAGGATAGCTTTGTCAAGAGAATTCGAGTTTAGGGCTATCACTTAGTCTGGACTCGGGAAACCCTACTACTCAAAGGCTGGGAAGAAAGCTGGGAACACAGGTTAATTTTCTCTGGCCAGTTTCTTCAAAATGCCCAACCACTAGATAATGAATGGGGTTTGTGGTTATGACAGGTTCCCCTATGCCAGCGAATACGACCGATTTAGAAAAACGCCTGTGGGATGCAGCGGATGAACTACGGGCAAATTCTAGGCTGAAGTCGTCAGAATATTCGATGCCTGTTTTGGGGCTGGTAGAAAACACGTTTGGTAGTCAGGGAATGCTTCTAGAGAGGTTCCCAGATGATGAGTATGGTGATGTACCGGGGCTATGCAAGGTCGCGACCACTGCGGAGATTGAGGAGCAGGGATGGAGTTTGAATCCTGGTCGGTATGTGGGCGTTGCCGCAAGAGCAGCAGATGATTTCGTGTTTTTGGAGCGGTTGGAAGAACTGAATGAGGAACTAGAGACGCTGAATGGTGAGGCAAGCGAGTTAGAGCAGAAGATAGCGGAAAATGTGGCATTGTTGTTGATTGGAGGGCAGGTTTAATGCAAAAAAGCTTACCCATTCAGATTCCCCAAGATAAATTGGCGGCGTTTTGCCAACGGCACCATATCCACAAACTGGCGCTGTTTGGCTCGGTGTTGCGGGATGACTTCACCGCAGAAAGTGATGTGGATTTTTTGGTGGAGTTTGTGCCGGGAAGTCGCATTACCTATCTAGACTTAGCTGGGATGGAAATTGAGCTAACCGAAATGGTGGGACGCAAGGCAGACCTACGCACCGCTCAGGAGCTAAGCCGCTATTTTCGGCAGGAGGTGTTGGAGTCGGCAGTGGTGCAATATGTCCAAAATTGACGACCCCACTCGGTTAAGGCATATGCTGGAGGCGGCACAAACCGCCTTGCAGTTAATCGCTGGCGAAACTCGTACTTCGCTGGATAGTGACATCAAGCTGACATTGGCACTCACCCGGTTGTTGGAAATTATTGGCGAAGCGGGGGTGAATGTATCTGAAGCGAAGCAAGCAGAATTGACCGAAATTGAATGGGCAAAGATTCGGGGAATGCGAAACCGCATTGTGCATGCCTATTTTGATGTGGATTTTGATGTGGTCTGGGATACGGTGACGCTGAGTTTGCCCCCACTGATTGCTGAGCTAGAGCGGATTATGGCGCAGGAGGCAGGGACATGATGGAGTGGTTAGAAGAACTGAATGAAGAGCTAGAGACGCTGAATGGTGAGGCAAGCGAGTTAGAACAGCGAATCTCTGAGAATGTAAATTTGATACTAGAGGGTGCATAAATGATAAAAAATATCCTCTAGTTAAGATTCAAGAAATCACTACGAAAATTGGTAGTGGTGCCACGCCAAAAGGTGGATAGGAATCATATAACAACAGTCCGGACAGTTTTAAATCATCAACGATAGAATGCAGATTTCAGCCTTCTCGCTGAGACAAAAGCTAACGGTGGAATGCGGGTTTCAGTCTTATTCTCAAAAACTGTCCGGAGTATTGCTCTATCTGAGGTCAAATAGTATAGGGCAGACAAAGCACCTGCATCAATGCAATTATTCTACTTTGATACCAAACTTGCGTAGCATGATCGCTAAACAATCATCTAACTGCTCAACATGCTCGTTGGTGAGTTCTAGCAAATTTAATTCGTTCGACTGATAGAGCTTAAGTTTCTCCTCTTTTCGCGCTATGTATTTACGATCATTCTCATAGCCCCAGTACTCAATATAAATGCGGCCTTGGGGCAGATAAAAATCACAGTATGCCTCTTGTGCAATTTTCTAGAAAGCTAAAGCAGTAATCTTTTCAAAGAATGGAGAATAGGGGAATCGAACCCCTGACCTCTGCGGTGCGATCGCAGCGCTCTACCAACTGAGCTAACTCCCCGATGCGTTTAGGCTATTGTGCTTAGA
>JAYUYI010000534.1:0-8563 GCA_043752545.1 Thermoleptolyngbya sp. | reverse complement strand
CCCGCAGCATCCTTCAGTTTGCAGCTCATCTTGGCGCTAATGTCGAAGCCATCTGTGCAGCGGCTGGACTCAACCCTGCCCTATTGCAAACGCCCGATCAGTGGATTTCTGGGTCGCTCCACCTAGCCGTGTGGCGAGAGGCAGTGAAGCAAACCGGTAATGAGCATCTTGGCTTGCATTTGGGTGAGGCGTTTAATTTAGCCAATTTTGGTATCCCTGGGTATGTCTTACTCAACTGTCAAACATTGGGAGAAGCATTTGAGAAAATTGCTCGCTATAGCCGCTTACTTTGTCAGATCGCCCAGGTTCATGTCTCAGTATCGGATGGGATGGTTTTGTTTGAATGTGACTGTGGGACTGTGGGGATTGTGAAAAGCTGCCCCTGTGGAGATCTCCGGTATCTAGTTGAATGCACGTTTGTATCGCTGCTCGCGGCCACAAAAGCCCTCACCGGAAGACAACTTCGCCTCTCTGCTGCCCGGTTTCAGTATGCCGCTCCGGCAAAAACGGCAGAATATGAGCGCATCTTTCAGACAGACTTACAGTTCTCAAAATCTGCGAATCGCCTCGTTTTTGAGGCAAGCTGTCTCAATTGGCCCATCTTATCCAGCAATCCGGCGTTGCTGGCTCTATTTGAGCAGCAGGCTGAGGTCATGCTAGTTCAAATCAACCACAGCCAAAGCTACTCTCAACAGGTCATGCAGACCATTGCGCAACGGCTCAAGGGAGACCTGCCCACGATTAATGAGATCGCCCGTGAGTTGGCCACTAGCGTCCGGCAATTGCAGCGAGACCTCAAAACGGAGGGCACCTCATTTCAGCAGCTCCTGAATGAAACCCGTAAAGAACTGGCATTGCGTCATCTGAAGGATTCAACCACACCCATTCACGATATTGCGTTTTTGTTGGGGTTTTCAGAACCCAGTGCGTTTAATCGTGCCTTCAAACGCTGGACAGGCGATACGCCACGCGGCCATCGACCCTTGCGTAAAGAAGCCCAGAACAGCTAGCGATCGCACAATCTAGCAATTTTCTCAGACGAAATTTCCTGCATGTCTGGCTAGAAGCAGCGCCGAGATAGGATAGATTTATTTCTATGGTTAGGGAATGAGAAGCTGTATCTATTTTTAGGGGACAAGATTTGACAACTTCCGGGTTTAAAACAGTAGAGTAGAGATTGACGATAGTTTGGATGTCAGCGACCCTAAACCCGAATCTCGACAGTTTTAGATTGTAGGCGGTTTTAGATTGTAGACATTGATGCATTAGCCAGGAGACCGACCATTATTATGCCGCAGCTAGAGCTTACCCAAGAACTCGACTTCCAGAGTGACGTTTACAAAGATGCCTACAGCCGGATTAATGCCATCGTCATTGAAGGTGAGGAGGAGGCGTTTGATAACTATCAGCGGCTAGCAACGTTGATTCCTGATCAGCAAGAGCAGCTGATCACCTTGTCAAAAATGGAAAACCGCCACAAAAAAGGCTTCCAAGCCTGCGGCAAAAATTTGGCAGTGACGCCTGATATGCCGTTTGCGAAGGAATTCTTTGCTGGCCTGCACCAAAACTTTCAGGACGCGGCGGCAGATGGCCGAATCGTTACCTGTTTGTTGATTCAATCGCTAATCATTGAATGTTTCGCGATCGCCGCTTACAACATCTACATTCCTGTAGCCGATGACTTTGCGCGCAAAATCACTGAAGGCGTAGTCAAAGATGAGTACATGCATCTACACTTTGGCGAAGAGTGGTTGAAGGCAAACTTTGAGACATCGAAAGATGAACTGGAAGCTGCCAACAAGCAAAACCTTCCCCTGGTTTGGCGGATGCTGAACCAAGTGGAAAATGATGCCAAGGAGCTAGGCATGGAGAAAGAAGCCCTCGTGGAAGACTTCATGATTAGCTATGGTGAAGCCTTAAGCAACATTGGCTTTACGACTCGGGACATCATGCGGATGTCGGCCTACGGCCTATCTGCTGTGTAGGTGGAACCCACGATCTCTAAACCTCCGACTTCTCAAAAGAAGTCGGAGGTTTTTTGATTAAACGATGCTAGGTTCGCTGCCTAAATTGGCGATCGCCAGCAGGGCAAAAACCAGAAACAGCACCCCGCCTGTCAAGGTCAGCACCTTTTCGGAAATACGTCCAGCAATGAACTTGCCGCCCACTACCGCGATCGCGGCACAAATGGCATGACCCAAAATCGCCCCCAGCGTGACCCCAATCGCATCTTTAGAGGCCGCTAGCCCGATGGTCGCAATTTGGGTGCGATCGCCCCATTCTGCCAAAAACGTTAGGCCAAAGGTTTGCAAAATAATGGCCAGACTGGTGGGTTGCTTTACCATCTGAATTTCAGCCTGGGCAATGGCTGCCACCGCTTCTTCACACACCGCATCACAGGGCGCATCTGCCATCCGCCACCCCTGAAATAGCAGGTTGAAGCCAAAGGCCAGAAATAGGCCAATTTCGGCATAGCGAATATACTGAGGTGGGAAAAAGGTGGCCAGTTGACCCATGAGTACCGAAATCACGGTCATTGCCGCTAAGGCTGCTACGGCTCCAATAAAGACTAGCGATCGCCGCTGCCGGGTGGCCATAATCACCGCGATAAAAAATGTTTTATCGCCCAGCTCCGAAATTGTAATTAATAAAAGCCCTGCGACAAACGCTTCAAACATGCCCCATCTCCTCTCAGAATTGCGTGGCGGTCTGAGTGGACTCGATGGATGCAGACACACTCCACCAAGTCCACAAACCTGTGGACTCAGTGAAGGTCTCGCTAAATGATTGGGTGACGATGGGTTAAATCCGTCACAGCCTCAGCACCCGAACCAGGGTCATCCCCAGTATGTTGATTCGGGCAAACTGGCGTGTGCCAGCAGCTACTCCCCTTCAAACACACTTATTATACATGCTTCCCATCGACAGACTAGTTGAACCTATTTTCTCTTCTGTTTGATTTGCCTCACACTTAATCCAATCACCAAGGTAATGGCTCCAACCGCAGCAGTCACCCAAATCTTCTGCACATCAGGATGTCGAGCTGCGATCGCCAAATAGGCCCAAATAAAAACCAGCATAAACGCGACATCTTCTCGCTGCCACACCACGACAAGGGCGATCGCGGTTGCCACCACAATCATCACAGCCGTCCAACTCTCAGCACCCAATATCGCTCCATCCCAGCCTGAGTTGTGGAGTGCAGAGGCGATGTTGACTATAGTCGCTACTGAAATCCAACCCAGATAGATACTGAACGGAATATGCACCATCCAGCGGCGGCGGCGATCCACTCGCACTCGCCCAATGCCCAACCGCAAATAGATCTGCACCAGCGACACCAAGATCACCAGCATGACCGGTACAGACGCCCAAAACTGCTGCAACGTAAATAAATAGACCCATATAATTTGGGCAATGCAGGCCACAATCAGCAGCTGATCTACCCGCAGAATCGTTTTGTCGCCCTGCTGAACCGGATGAATTTGGTAAATGCCATAGGCAATCAGCCCAACATAAATTAACCCCCAGATGGCAAACGCATAGTTGGCTGGCGTAATCAGCACTCCGCGCAGCACCGTATTTGACAACTGCCCAACATTGATGCCGGGGGGGGGGGCAATATTAGACAGGGTATTAAATGCCAGGGTGGCCAAAATAGCGATGGGAGTGGCGATCGCCAGTCTCTTGCCGTCACTAAAAATGTTTGGAGGCACGTTCATGGGATGCTTCTCACCAGAAACAGGTAGCCTTGATGCTGGCCCACATCTTGAAGGGAATCGTCTATCTAAAGTAGGAGATATCGAGCTAGAAATTGAAGGGCTAGATCCCAACGGTCTCGGCCTAATTTCCCTGTTCTGCCAGTTCTAGCCAACGCTCAGTAGCAGCATCAATCGCCTGACTCACCTCTGCCAGCCGTTGCGTCAGCTGTTGCACGTCACCAGACCCACCCGGAGAATTGCTGTAAAGGAGTTTCTCTAGGTCTGCCTTCTCAGTTTCTAGCTGCGGAATTTGGGTTTCTAACGTCTCATATTCGCGTTTTTCTTTATACGAAAGCTTTCGGGCTTTTTTAGCAGCCGGTGGAATCACCGCTACCAGCGGCACGCTGCCAACGCTCTGACGTTTAATCCCAGCGTCCTGGCTCTTCGCTCCAGCCTCCTTAACGCCTGCCTCTTCATCCTTTTTGCAATCTAAATACACCGAATAGTTGCCCGGATACTGGCGCAGCGTCCCGCCCGGTTCAAAGGCAAACACCGTGTCGATGGTGCGATCGAGGAAGTAGCGATCGTGGGAAACAACCATGACGCAGCCATTAAAGTCCTCTAAGTAATCTTCCAGCACCGTTAGGGTTTGCACGTCCAAATCGTTAGTCGGCTCGTCCAAAATCAGCAGGTTGGGCGCACTCATCAGCACCCGCAGCAGAAACAGCCGCCGCTTTTCACCCCCGGAAAGTTTGGCGATCGGGGAATATTGCTGATTGGGCGGGAACAGAAACCGCTCCAACATTTGCGAGGCGGTAATAATGCTGCCGTCTGAGGTTTTGACCAGTTCCGCGACGGTTTTGAGGTAATCGATTACCCGCAGGTCGTCATTCATCTCGACGTCTTCGGAATGCTGGTCGAAGTAGCCAATATGAATGGTGGAGCCAAGCTCGACGGTGCCCGAGTCGGGCTGGATGCGCCCGGTAATAATATCCATCAGGGTGGATTTGCCCGCGCCGTTGCTGCCAATGATGCCGATTCGATCTTCGGGGTTGAAGTTGTAGGTGAAGTCTTTGATTAAGGTGCGATCGCCATAGGCTTTGCAGACCGCTGTCAGCTCAATGACCTTTTTGCCAATCCGCCGCCCTACAGTCGAAATTTCGACCTTCCCATTGGCTGATTTGAAGTCCTGCGACTGCATATCACGGATCCGGTCAATTCGCGCCTTTTGTTTGGTGCTGCGGGCTTTGGGACCTCGCTTTAGCCATTCCAACTCGCGCCGCAACACCCCAGCATGTTTGCGCAGGCTGCTGGTGGCCACATCCTCCGCCTCCGCCTTTTTCTCTAGGTAGTAGGCATAGTTGCCGCTGTAGGCATACAGATCGCCGCGATCGATTTCGAGAATGCGATTGGTGACGCGATCGAGGAAGTAGCGATCGTGGGTAATTAGCAGCAGCGCTCCCCGGTAGCGGTTGAGGTAGCTCTGGAGCCATTCCACCGACAGGGCATCTAGATGGTTGGTAGGCTCATCCATTAGCAGCACATCTGGGTCAGACAGCAGCGCCGCCGCCAGCGCAATCCGTTTGCGGTAGCCCCCAGACAAATCGCCAATTTTGGCCTCCAAATCTTCAATCCCCAGCTTGCTGAGAATCACCTTGGCGTTGGTTTCTAGCTCCCATGCGCCTTCCGTTTCCATCCGCTGCGACAGGCTCGACAACCGCGACATCAGCGTATCGGTATCGGCGTGGGGATTGGTGTAGGCGTGCGCCAACTGATCAGAAATCTCTTCATATTCTCGCACCAGTGCCATTTGCTCACCGCTGTCGGCGAAGACTTGCTCTAGCACGGTGCGTTCGTCGTCTAGGTCGGGCTGCTGCGGCAGATAGACGATTTTGGCACTAGAGTTGACCCACAGTTCGCCACTGTCAATCGATTCTAAGCCCGCAATCATCTTTAGTAAGGTAGATTTGCCAGAGCCATTGGTGCCAATCAGCCCCACCTTATCGCCCTCGTCCAGGCTAAAGCTGGCATCGCGCAGGAGTTCCTTAATACCGAAGTCTTTTGCCAGCGATCGCAGCGTAAAAAGCGCCATGGGTTCCAGAATAGCTATCCGTAGCCTAGTCTAACGTTCAACGCTGCCGTTAGGGGGCTGCCGTTGGGGGGCTGCCGTTAGGGGATAGTTCAACGGCTGCAAATGCAATTGTAAGTGCAAGTGTAAATGCAGGGTAGGATAGGCGGGGATGTTCTGCTCACCCGCCTAGCGCTATGGATCAAACAGCACCCTGGCTCGAACTCAGCGTTGATGCAACAGCCGAAGCCGTGGATTGGGTGCGATCGCTCCTCGCAAAAACCTCCTATACGGGCACCCTTCACCTCACTCCCTACCTTGCCGCCGATCGCATCAACGACCAAACCGCCGCATCTAGCCCATGGGCGTTCACCGTTTATCTTTACTTACCCAACGGTGCTCAGGCGCGATCGCAGCTCGACGACATTGCCCAGCAGCTCTCGCCGCTGCATCGCACTGGACTCACCTCCGAGCTGCAAACAGCGATACTGGACGAAATGCCGTCATTGAGCGCGGCTCTTACCCCGCCAGCTCACCGGATAGGACAGCGACTGGTGGTGCGTTGGCTGGCCGGGGCAAACCAGGTATCGCCCAACCCGCCTATAGTCTCAGTATCGGCAGACGACATAGTATCGGCAGACGACATAGTATTAAACTTGCCGCCCTCCCTAGCCTTTGGCAGTGGGTTGCATCCAGTCACGGTGCTGAGTTTGCGGCTGCTAGAACACTATGTCCAGCCGTGGATGCACACGCTTGACTTGGGCTGCGGATCGGGCATTTTGAGTGTGGCGATCGCCAAACTGGGAGCGCAGGTGCTGGCATTAGACAATGACGCGATCGCCGTGCAGGCCACCGCCGCCGCCGTTCAGCAAAACGGGGTAGCGCCGCAAGTCACAGTCAAAGCGGGCAGCTTGGGCAGCGGCAGCCAAATGGGTCACTGGATGGGCGGCGATGCCCTAGACGACGTGCCCGCGATTCAACCCGCCGCTAGCTTTGACCTGATTGCCGCCAATATTTTGGCTCGGGTTCACATTGCCCTAGCTCCAGAGTTTCGGCGGGCGCTGCGTCTGCCAGATCTGGCAGGGCATGAACCCGGCGGACTGCTAATCGCCGCTGGGTTCACCGCTGAATATGAAGCCGATGTTGCCGCTGCATTTGTCGCCGCTGGGTTTGAAGCCGTGGGGGGCGATCGCCTAAATGAATGGGTGGCCTTGGCCTATCGGCTAAGAGCCGAGTAATTATGCCATCGGGTAGTTACGCTGCAGTTGAGGCCAGGTATAGCATCAGGAACAAAGCATCCTCTACGATCAAGTGGCAGAGCCGCTACCTGGCCTTCCCAGCTAGGAGGCTGGGAACGAGAGTTATTCGTAAAAGACATCAGGAGCTGACCCGTTTCGCAAATCGAATCAACATACCGATGAACCCACTATGGCCACAATTCAATGATTACTGTCCACCACTTAAACAACTCTCGCTCTCAACGTGTACTTTGGCTCTTAGAAGAACTTGAACTCCCCTACGACATCAAGCGCTACGAGCGTGACCTAAAAACGATGTTGGCACCCGCATCGCTCCGTCAGATCCACCCACTAGGCAAATCGCCAGTGATTACGGATGGCGAATTGACCCTGGCTGAATCCGGTGCCATTATCGAGTATCTAGTCGAACGCTATGGCATTGGTCGATTGGCTCCTGCCCTAGGCACGCCAGAGCATTTGCGCTACATTTATTGGCTGCATTACGCCGAAGGGTCTGCAATGCCACCGTTAGTGTTGAATCTGATCTTCAACCAAATTGAGAAGAATCCAATGCCCTTTTTCGTGCGACCGATCGCCCGGACGATCGTCAGTCGGGTCAAGCACTCATTTATTGAACCTCAGATCGCACAACACCTGGATTATATGGAGGCGGAGATCGCAAAAACCCCATGGTTTGCAGGTGACGAATTCACCGCAGCCGATATTCAAATCAGCTTCCCGCTAGAGGCAGCAGTGGCACGGGCTGGACTGAACGAGAGCCGCCCAAAACTCATGGCATTTTTGCATCGGATTCACACCCGTCCGGCATACCAGCAAGCCTTAGAACGGGGTGGAGCGTATGAGCTGTTGAGTTGAGCAGAACATCAGTGATTTACTATCGCGGCTCACGACCTTTGCCCAGCTCCAGTCTATCGGCCAAGCTATACCTGCTAAGATTGGGGCTGTTTTTTTAAGAAGCTGATCATCTGGTTCAAAATTTCTGAACTGGGTGCATCGGTTAACTCTGGACTAGTTAGAGCTGCTTCCTTGTCCCCAGTAGACGTTAAAGTCGCTAGGGGAACTTCTTCCGCCAACCCTGCAACCGTCAGGCGAAAAGCAATCCGCTGGATGGCTTCAAGCGACAGTTCCAATCGTTGAGCAATTTCAGTCAGGGGAGCAGTGCCATCGGAAAATGCCCATACTTTCCATTCTGGACGAGTCAGGCGTGCCTGAGGTTTCACGTCAGTTGTATTGAGCAAACCTGATGTCGCACTGGGCAGCTTATCTGCTAAAGCCGACCAACTGCGGAGGTTGCGCAACCCTGGCAATGTCACCTCTGTCGCTAGAATGCTCGTTCCAATCATTTCTATATAGGGCAACTGGACATTGCTAGTCAGATGGAAAAACCCATCACTTATAGCGGTTATCAGCCTTGTTCAGGACAGTAACAGCAGTGAGTAAACCAACCTAGGAAATCCTTTTTTGTCACTTTTGTGAACGCTGTCTCCAATGCCTTGAGTAAATCAGGATAGGTTCTTGCACCGATGCGACGGAGA
>JAYUYI010000533.1:0-8570 GCA_043752545.1 Thermoleptolyngbya sp. | reverse complement strand
TTTGGGGTCACGGGCGTTGCCCTGAAAGACTATGCGTTAGGGTCAATCGGCATGATTCCTGGCACCATTATGTATGTCTATATCGGCTCTTTAGCCGGAGATGTTGCCAGAATCGGTACCGAAAATCAGCCGACCAATCCGACTGTGCAATGGGCAATTCGGATCATTGGCTTGCTGGCCACAGTCGCTGTTACGGTCTACGTGACGCGCGTTGCCCGCAAAGCCCTGGCAGAAAAAGTTAGCGGGTAGCAATCACCGATAATTTGGAGCAGACCGGCGGCAGCACAGGGGCGCTGTTTACCGCCGTCTTCGACCAAGCATTATCCAGAAAATATCCAGAAAATATCCAGTGCTGAACTCAAAACCATCTAATTTACTGCGTTACGTCAGTGCACTATTGCTAATTGGAGGAGCAGTGGTTGTCAGCGCCCATGGCCATGTTCGTGACCTGGCAACGCTACATCAATTCTGGGTCGGCATTGGGGTAATGGCAGTAGGATTTATCTTATCGTGGCGGCTGCGATCGCTTTCCATCCTTTGGTTTTGGGGCGTGGCGATCGCCACTCGGCTGCTCTTATTGCCGATGGAGCCGGGGGATGATGTTTGGCGCTATCTGTGGGAAGGGTACATTCAAAATTTGGGATTTAGCCCCTATCATTTTGCTCCCAACGCGCCTGAACTAGCACTGTATCGCCCTGATTGGTGGTCGCAAATCAATCACCGGAATGTTTCTGCCATCTATCCCCCGATCACAGAACTTGGCTTTCGAGGACTAGCGGCGATCGCTCCCAATCTCTATCTGTTCAAGCTTGCATTCACCCTGGCCGATTTGCTCGTCTGTTGGCTGCTGTGCCGTCGGTTTGGCCATGCTCAAGCGACGCTCTATGCCTGGAACCCAATGATCATTTACGCTTTTGCGGGAGGGGCGCATTACGATAGCTGGTTTATTTTACCGTTAGTCGCGGCATGGCTGTTGGCTGATCATGACCCATCAGAGCGCCGCTTTACCTGGTTCTGGAGTGCGTTATGCGTGGGCATCAGCGTGGCGGTGAAATGGATGTCGCTACCGCTGGTGGGGTTTTTAATCTGGCGATCGCTGCGTCAGCTCAAGGTTTGGCAAGCAGGCTGGATTGGGCTGGCTAGCACGTTACCCATTGTTTTGTCGGCGCTGCCATTTTGCCAGACTAGCGCTTGTCCCTTGATGCCAACCCAATCAGTGTTTATGTCCTATGGGCGCAGTGCAGAATTCATTCCTCACATCGTTGCTCAAGTTTGGCAACCATCACTCCAAACTAATGCAATTTATTTATTTCCCCTAGCCCTATTTACCATTTGGCTGACAGTTCGAGCCAATAGCGTCCAGCAATTTGCCGAATGGTACTGGTTTGGATTGCTAACGCTAACGCCGATTGTCCATTTCTGGTATTTTACCTGGATGGTGCCGTTCGCAGTGCCCAGCCAAAATTGGGGCGTTCGATTGGTTAGCCTTTCCGCATTTGTTTACTTTGTCTTGCCTGCTCGCATCCCCGACTGGCGATTGACGGCAGTAGAGCGACTAGTGCTGTGGCTGCCCCTGATTCTGGGCTGGCTGTGGACAACCTGGCAAAGCTCTCAGAAAAGACGAACGCTAGCGAGTAACTCTGGTAATCAAGTCTAACCAAGATTGCAGAACTGGTATCGGAACATCAGGCCACGCATCAGCATTAGCATTAGCAATGCTATACAACTGGCATCAAACTTGAAACCGATTGAATCAACTCTAGGTGGCTAATCCGAGACTTACGCTGCAAGTACTCTATGGCATTTAGACTAGCCCAGTGTGCATCCCAGCTTGAACCCATGCAGCAATCTTCGATCACATAGACAAAGTAATCATGCTGGTGGGCGTCAACCGTTGTGTAATGGACGCAAACATCTGTCAATGTTCCCATAATCACTAGCGTATCGACCTTTAACCCCCGCAGCAAGAGATCGAGATCGGTCGCAAAGAAGGCGCTGTAGCGTCGTTTGGCGATCGCAAACTCGCCATCACGGGGGTAAAAATCAGGATGAAAATTTGTGCCTGACCAAGTTTCAAGGCAATGAATCGGCTCCACGCCGTCTAGCTCTCGGCCAAAGTCTACCATTTCTTTCCGGTGAACTTCCTGAGTATGAATAATGGGTAGGTTTGCTGCTCTAGTTGCCGATAAAACAGTCTTTGCTTTTGGTAACACGTCAGCTGCGCCAACGACCTGTAGCGGCTCTCCAGTAAAAACATCTTGCTGAAAATCAATAATCAGCAGCGCTGTCGAATTGGCATTCAATGTTGGAACCATGTATGTATCCCACTGATTAAGTCGTTCAACCTAGGCTATGAGCGAACCTCGCGCCCTGACCACCATGTCATCCCAATTTAATTAATGACCACGACCGATCAATGGTTGAGTAGGGTCATGGCAGTGCTATGACCCTAACTATTTAAATTGGTATCACTGGTCTTAGGCGTTATGGCTATATCTCGGATTTAATCACTAAATTAGTGATTAAGCAACTATGTAGAGCTATTTTGCTGATTCACCAATGCGATTAAACCTTTTTTGCTAATCCTGTATATAGCGGTTATCTAGCAACACCATCTTTACAATTTCAATTGTATCTTGCCTGTGGCTTTAGATAATGATGGTAGCCTAACAAATTATCTGCCACAAAACTATTCAAACAAATATCATTTTCTAAATACTTGCCAACTAGCTTACTAGTCAATTTCACCTAAAGAAGAGTAGTAAATAATCGCCAAAAACCGAATCGGCAGCTCAATTAAAGTTTCTGGGCCGTGGGGAATATCACCGCGAAAGGTAAGAGAATCGCCTGGTTCTAGCCGATAGGTAGCTTGACCATGGCGATACTCTAACGTCCCTTCTAGCATGTGAATAAACTCAATGCCGGGGTGCTCAAAGGTGGGAAACACCTCAGAGGCATCGTTCATGGTAATCAAAAACGGCTCAAACCGTTTTGTGGGGCCTTGATCGTAGGCCAGCAAGTGGTAAGTATGACCTCGCTTTGTACCCCGGCGCACAACCTCCATGCCTTCACCCTGCTTCACCAGTTGCGCACTGCCCACCGGCGTGTTGTAGTTACGAAACAGGGTAGATAGGGAAACGCCTAGGGCGCTCGTGAGCTTGGCTAAGGTTTCTAGACTGGTGGCAGTTTGGGCGTTTTCAATCTTAGATAGCATGCCTCGTGAAATGCCCGTTTGTTCAGCGACATCGGCGATCGTCAGGCCATGATTTTGGCGGAGTTCGCGCAGGGTGCCGCCGAGATAGCGCGCTAAAGAGTCTTCTAAACCAGGCTGGTCGGGCGCACGGGTCGGGATCTCGCCTGCTGCCCCATGTTTTGCCCTACGCTCTGCCATCTGCTCACCTGCCGCTGCCTCTGCTGCATCATAGCAGGAAGTTTTGTTGACAAGCAGGAAACTTTGTTGCACTATGTTCACTACTGCGCCGCTAATGGTGCGCCGTTCATTCACAGCTCATCCACTGTTAATTCGGGCGATCGCTTTCCTTTCCCTATGCCACTGCGACTATTAAAATTTGCCCTTGCCCAAAAGCATCCTGAACCAAGGATGTTTCGTCAACCCGATCGGCTCCAGTCGAACTACGATGCGGTGATCATTGGCGGCGGGGGGCATGGGCTAGCAGCGGCCTACTATTTGGCGCGCGACCATGGCATGACCAAGGTGGCCGTGTTGGAGAAGGGCTATATTGGCGGCGGCAATACGGGGCGCAATACTACAATTATTCGCTCCAATTATCTGACGCCGGAAGGGGTCAAGTTTTACGATGAATCGGTGCGGCTGTGGCAAGACTTATCCACAGACTTTGACCTAAATTTGTTTTACTCCACCCGTGGGCACTTCACCCTAGCCCATACCGATGCCGCCGTGCGGACGATGCGCTGGCGAGCAGAAGTCAACAAACATTATGGCGTCGATAGTGAACTAGTCGATGCGGCGGCAGTGCAGGCCGCTTGCCCTGAAATGGACATCACCTGCGGCGGCCATACGCCTGTCATGGGCGCGCTCTATCATGCACCGGGCAGCATTGCTCGCCATGATGCGGTGGCCTGGGGCTATGGGCGCGGGGCTAGCGATCGCGGTGTCGAGATTCATCAGCAGACGGAGGTGTTGGGCATTACCACCCGATCTGGGCGGGTGACGGGGGTGCAAACTAGCCGGGGAGAGGTTTCCACGCCGCGCGTATTGTGTGCTGTCGCAGGTTCAACGCCGCGATTGCTACAGATGGTGGAGTTGCGATCGCCCCTATACATTCATCCGTTGCAGGCGATGGTGAGCGAACCGATGAAACCGTGGCTCGATCCCATCATCGTCTCGGGTAGTTTGCATGTCTATATCAGTCAAACTGCACGCGGAGAACTGGTGATGGGAGCGTCCCTCGATCCATACGAACTGCATTCCACTCGCTCAACCTTAGACTTTGCCGAATCGTTATCGGCTCACATGCTAGAACTATTCCCATTTCTATCTCATGTCAAAATCGTCCGGCAGTGGGCAGGTATGGCCGATATGACGCCAGACTTTGCGCCCATCATGGGCAAAACCCCAATTGCAGGCTTCTATCTCGATGCAGGCTGGGGCACTTGGGGCTTCAAAGCCACTCCCGTTTCTGGCAAAACCATGGCCTACACTGTGGCCTGCGATCGCCCCCACGATCTGATCCGCGACTTTTCTCTGGAACGGTTTGAAAAATACGATCTGGTGGCGGAAAAAGGTGCGGCATCGGTAGGGCATTGAAGTCGGTTGAATTGGAGAATAAAACCCGACACCGCATGGGTTACGCTGCGCCAACCCATCCTACAAATCTCTCGGAATAATGACGATGAAACTGATGACTTGTCCCATTAATGGAGCGCGACCCATCTCCGAATTTGTCTGCGGTGGCGATCTGCAACCTATGCCCGATCCCGCTACTGCCGATGATGCGACTTGGGCAGACTATGTATTTAACCGCCACAGCATTCCAGGTGTGAAACAGGAATGGTGGTGCCATACCCCCAGCAATACCTGGTTTATTGCCGAGCGAGACACACGCAGCGATCGGGTGCATCGCACCTATTTGTATGGGACAGAGCCAGAGATGACGGGGGAGCGATCGCATGAGTAACCGCCTATCGCCTCTGCCGGGTGAATGGATCGACCGCCAGCAGCGAATTGAATTTACGTTTGAAGATAGCCGTTACTGGGGCTATGCCGGAGATACCATCAGCAGCGCGCTGTGGGCAGCGGGACAGCGGACTCTGGGGCGCAGTTTCAAATATCACCGACCACGCGGCATTCTTAGTTTGGCGAATCATGACATCAATGCGCTGATGCAGTCGGGGCAGCAGCTCAGCGTTCGTGCCGATGTGACGCCGCTAGAGCCAGAGATGATGCTGGCGGCGGTGAATACAATAGGCGGGGTGATGGGCGATCGCGCCAGCATACTAGGATTCTTCTCGGCCTTGATGCCCGTCGGCTTTTACTACAAAGCCTTTCACAACAAGCGGCTGTTTCCACTCTGGGAGCGGCTAATTCGGCGGATGACGGGGCTAGGAACGGTCGATCCAGCTACGCCGCACATCCGCACCCCCAAACGCTACGACTTCTGCGATCTGTTGGTGATTGGAGCAGGCGTGTCGGGTTTGGCGGCAGGGCTAGCGGCGGCAGAGGCCGGGGCGGATGTAGTCATTGTGGATGAAAACGCCCAGCCCGGTGGGTCGGGTAGCTATCAGCTTGGGGCAGATGCCGCTCGGCGATCGCAGCTCCAAACTCTACTGCACGCCGTCAGCGCCCATCCTCAGATGCGGCTGTACACCCGCACCGCTGCCGCAGGCTACTACGCCGATCACTGGGTGCCGCTAGTGCAGCCTGATCGGATGATTAAAATGCGGGCGAAAGCGGTTATTGTCGCCAGCGGTGCCTACGAACAGCCCGCCGTCTTCCGCAATAACGATCTGCCCGGTGTAATGCTGGCCTCTGCCGCACAGCGGTTGATCTATCGCTATGCCGTGCAGCCGATGCAGCGGGCAGTCGTGCTAGTGGCCAATTCAGACGGCTATCGGGCGGCACTCGATTTGGCCACGCATGGGGTGGCGATCGCGGCCATTGTCGATCTGCGTAAGGATGCTCCAAGCGCGCTGCCGCCAAATCCGGTGAAATCAGCCTTACGCGATCGCCAGATTCCCATCCTCACAGGCCACTGTATTTATGCCGCCCGCCCCAATCCAGCCGCAGATGGAGTATCATCAGCGATCGTCTGTCCACTAGTGAACGGGCAGCCGCAGCCAGAATCGCAGCAGGCGATCGCCTGTGACGGCATTGTCATGAGCGTGGGCTGGGCACCTGCGGCCAATTTGCTCTATCAAGCGGGGACGAAGATGCGCTTCGATGCATGGCTTCAACAGTTTGTCCCAGAACACCTGCCTGCGGGCGTATTTGCCTGTGGTCGCGTCAATGGCGTCTATGAGTGGGAACAGAAATTGCAGGACGGGCAACGGGCAGGACTGGCCGCCGCTGCGCACTTGGGTCTGGCTGAAGTGAAACCAGGAGTGATTTGTCAAAGAAGTATCGCGCCTGCCTCCGAATCGCCATCCCATCCCTACCCGATGGTCAGCCATCCCGCTGGAAAGAACTTTGTCGATTTTGATGAAGACCTGCAATACAAAGACTTTTTGAACGCGATCCAAGAAGGATTTGACAACGTTGAATTACTCAAGCGATACACGACCGTGGGAATGGGTCCCAGTCAAGGAAAACATTCCAATATGAACGCGCTGCGGATTCTGGCGCAGATCACAGGTCAATCGCCGGGAGATGTGGGCACTACGACAGCCCGACCATTTTTTCACCCTGTCCCCATGTCTCACTTAGCAGGGCGCGGCTTCACCCCCGAACGGTTGACGCCCCTGCACGATCGCCATCTGGCGCTCCATGCTACCGTCATGCAGGCTGGGATGTGGCAGCGGCCCGAGTACTACGCTCGTGCGGGGCTGAGCCGCGAGGACTGCATTCGACAGGAAGTCGTAGCGGTGCGATCGCAGGTTGGACTGATTGACGTTGGCACCCTGGGCAAGCTAGAAATTCGCGGGGCTGATGCGGCTGAGTTTTTGGAGCGGGTCTATACCGGGCGCTACGCTACTCTCAACGTTGGCATGACCCGCTACGCGCTGATGCTAGATGAGTCAGGGGTAATTGTCGATGATGGCGTGATTGCGCGACTGGCACCCGGCCACTTTTATTTCACCACGACGACATCGGGCGCTGCAAGCGTTTACCGCGAACTGTCACGGCTGAATACGATGTGGCGATCGCAGTGCGGCTTGGTCAATCTCACGGGAGCGCGATCGGCGATCAATCTAGCGGGGCCAGCGGCTCCTGCGGTGCTGGCACAACTGACGGATCTAGATCTCTCTAGTGAAGCGTTTCCGTATCTGGGCGTACGGCAGGCCAGTGTAGCAGGCATTCCCGCTATCTTGATGCGCGTCGGCTTTGTGGGGGAATGGGGCTACGAAATTCACGTTGCGGCAGATGCGGCGGCAAGGCTCTGGGATGCCGTGATGGCGGCTGGCGCAGCCTACAACATCTGCCCCTTTGGCGTGGAAGCCCAACGACGGCTGCGGCTAGAAAAAGGGCATTTAATTGTCGCTCAAGACACCGATGGCCTCACGACGCCGTTGCAGGCTGGGCTAAAGTGGGCGGTGAAACTGGACAAACCATTTTTTATTGGTCAGCGCAGTCTGCAAATTGTCGCGCCCCGACCGCTGAAGCAAACCCTGGTAGGATTCATTTTGGATGCCCCCTTTCAGCACACGCCGCCTCAGGAATGTCATTTGGTGATCGACCAAGGCGAAATCGCTGGACGCATTACCAGCATTGCCTTTAGCCCTACCTTGCAGCAGCACATTGGCCTAGCCTACGTAACGCCAGCGTTAGCGGTTATCGGTACGCGCCTCACCATCCGGCTTTCCGATCGCTCCCTCGTCACCGCCACCATTACACCCACACCCTTTTACGATCCCCAAAATCAACGCCAAAAAGTGAATGTGATCTCATCAAAGCAGACGCCAATCGACATGCCCCGAGAAACGCGATCGCACACGCTATTAGACACAGCTCTAAACTCAAGTTTCAGCCTAGTAAATTTATCCCGTTTGACTCGTTTTGGCGTTAAAGGAACAGGTGCCAGCGCCTGGCTAACTAGCCAAACCATCCCCATTCCCACTTGCCCCAATCGCTGGCTACCCTTGCCCAATGGCGGCCTAGTGGCTCGTTTAGGACTGACCGAATTTCTAGTTGAAGATCACCTGTCCGCTCCCGTTGCACCTTTATTAGCCGCCGCCTGCCAACCTCCACCAGAAGCCGTCTATCCCGTGCTGCGACACGATCTGGCGATCGCCCTCTCTGGCACTGCCGTCCCCGACCTGCTGCTGCAAACCTGTAGCGTCAACTTTCGGGCACTGGATTTGCGCGATCGCCCCGTCATTCTCACGTCTATGGCGGGAGTTGCCGTCACGGTGTTACCGGGCGTGCAGCAGGG
>JAYUYI010000532.1:0-3502 GCA_043752545.1 Thermoleptolyngbya sp. | reverse complement strand
TTCGCAGTGCCCCAATCAGCGTCAGCAGCGTTGTTTTGCCCGAACCAGAAGGACCCGTCATGATCACAATTTGGCCTTTAGGCAAACTCAAATTGACGTCATAGAGCACCTGTTTGCGCAAGTCGCCCTGGCCAAAATAATAGTTGAGGTCGCGGATTTGTACCGCCATTTCAGCGGGCGCAACCTCGACAGGTAGAGGCATTGGTGCAGCCAGTGAATCATGGGAAAGGCCGAGGGCATCGCTCATAGGTAAATCCTGCTTGTGTTGTCTAGTCGCCAATCTAGTTACCAAATACTTCCGCTGGATCAGCAGCCTGCACCTTACGAACGGCGATCGCCCCCGAAATCAAGCACATTGACACTGTGGCAATCAAAATTTCCAGTGCCCGCCCCAGCGTCATATTCATCAGTAGACCCGTTGCGTTTGTAGTGGCGTCGTAGAGCACCAGC
The DNA here is from genome assembly GCA_043752545.1 of Thermoleptolyngbya sp. GTDB lineage: Bacteria > Cyanobacteriota > Cyanobacteriia > Elainellales > Elainellaceae > CASBQJ01. The sequence continues at coordinate 3,052 of JAYUYI010000532.1, read as the reverse complement.
GCAATTAAATACCCCGGCACAAAGCCCAACATTGCCAAAATCAGCGATTGTTGCATCACCACTCCTAGCAGGTAGCGGTTAGAGTAGCCGATCGCCTTGAGTGTGGCATATTCTACCCAGTGCTCCGACACGTCGGTGTAGAGAATTTGATACACCAAAATAATTCCTACGACAAAGCTCATGGTGGTGAGCAGCGTAAAGATAAACCCAATACTGGTGTTCTTGCGCCAATAGTCCAGCTCCATGGCGACAAACTCTGGCTTAGTCAAAATCGAAATATCGTTGGGTAGGCGCTGTCGCAGCGCGACGGCGATCGCAGTTGCATCCGCACCAGGCGCAAGCTTGAGCAGCCCCACATCTACGGTGTTGAGGTCGCGCTCGGTTTCGTCAGGGCCAAGGTCAGAAAAGTAGCGCAAAAAGTTTTGGTCGCTCATAATCACATTGCCATTGGCCGAGGCAAAGTCTGTTCCCATGCTGTATGTACCAATCACATGGATCTGCTGTTCGGCCATTTCTGTGACAATGCCTGCTGCTCGAGATCCCACTTCAGCCCGCGATTTTTCATCCACAATTACCGTCCACGGCAGTTTCAACCCGGCCTGCTGCGCCAACACTTCAGGAATATTCAGCACCGGGTCATTTGGGTTAAATGCCAACACCCGCAACGGTCGCACCGCTTTGGTATCAGGGTTTTTCCAATATGCGCCATCTCGCGTATAGAGCGGATACGCTGCTTCCACCCCCTCAAACGCCTGCGCCTGATAGAGTCGTCGCCGCGCAAATTGCTCGGGAATAAACATCGTATATTTCAGCCGGTTGACCACAATGATGTCGCCATTTAACACCTTCAATAGCTGCACTTGGCTGTCATACAGGGCATTTTCAAACCCCTTAAACATAAACATCAACAGCACCGCAAACGACACTCCAGCGATCGCCGTCAACAATCGTCGGCGCTCGTACGTTAGGTTAAACCAGGCCAGGGGGGTACGCATGGGAAGAACAGATGGGAAAGCAGGATGTGGGATCAGCGGTTGCTGCGCAACCGCTGATCCCACCATGATCTAAAACACGTCTGCTGGGTCGGCTTTGGTGACTTTTTGCACCGAGGCTAGCCCTGAAAGCGCACACATCAAAATGGTGAGGACGAGGACAAAGAGGGCACGGCCTAGGTTCATGGCAACGGGGAGGCCACCGCCAGTGGCGCGGACGGTCAGTTCGTATAGCGCGAAAGCAATAATGAAACCGGGAATGTAGCCGAGTACAGCTAGAATAACGGCCTCTTGCAGCACAGTGTTGAAGAGGAAACGGCTGCGGTAGCCCATGGCTTTGAGGGTGGCATATTGTTTGAGGTGCTCGGAGATGTCGGTGTAGAGAATTTGGTAGACGATGACAACGCCAACGATGCAGGAAACGGCAACCCCCATGCCAAAGATGAAGCCCGTTGAGGTGGCGTTAATCCAGTAGTCGCGATCGCGGGCTGTAAGTTGCTCGCTGGTCATGACCAATACATCCGGCGGCAAGGTTCGACGCATCGCGTCTACGACCGAGAGTGGATCAACGCCATCGTTAAGTTTAATCAGCCCCAGGTTGATTTGGTTCAGCGGAAACGGGTCAAAATAGCGACGAAAGTTTTGGTCGCTCATGAGCAATGAGCCATCGGCTGCGAAGCCACCCCCCAGGGTATATTGACCGCCGACAATCGCTTTTCTACCATCGGCTTCGGTAGTGGTGCCAATCGTTTGGGGGCCAAATTCTGGTCGCGATAGCCGATCGATCAAGACCGTATCGACTCGACGCAATGCGGCTTGGACATCAGGTTTTTGCAGGTCGGGCAGCAGAAATACTGGATCGTTGGGATTAAAGCCATAAACAAACATGGCTCGGCTTTGACGCGTTTCTACATTGCGCCATTGCAAATAACCCACATAAAAGGGCATCACGCGTTTGACGCCATCAATCCCACTGGCTTGATATAACCGTTCAATGGGAAACGCCTTGGTGGTGGTAATTTCTAGGGCTTGTGGAGAAATCAGATAAATTTCGGCGTCAATGTTGCCATAGGCAATGGCCGCAGTATCGGACAGTGAACCCAAAAAACCCAGGTTCATGAAGACTAAAATAACGGCAAAGGCAACTCCGGCGATCGCCACCAGCAATCGCGTTTTTTCATGCGTTAAGTTCAGCCAAGCCAAAGAAGTACGCATAGTTTTGAGAAGACATTTATAGTCAGTTTTTTGGGCTAACTATGACCAGATTTTTCACGTCAATTTTTCACGTCGATTTTTACGTCTACTTGCAAGTTTGTCAGCGCCTCAACGGGTTTGCTATCGTCTAGACGAACTTTAACTTCTACGACTCGAGCATCGGCGTTAGCCGCAGGGTCATCGTCGAGCACGTCGTTTTTGAAGACTTGCCAACCGATTTCTGCAACCTTACCCGTCAAGGCCGTAGCGAATGCGCCATTGCGGCTCATGATTGTAGCCGACTGCCCGATTTTGACTAACCCCACATCGGTTTCATACACTTCAGCCACCACATACATTTCACTGGTGTCACCCAGGTCTAGAATGCTGCCCTCTTGTCCCAGCGCTTCGCCAGAGCGAGCCAAGATTCGCAGCACGCGCCCGTTGCTGGGAGAGCGGATAATAGTGCGCTCTAGTTGGGCTGCAGCCAAGTTGAGATTTTGCCGAGCCGATTTGACGGCAATTTGGATTTGCGATAGGGGCAGGTTGGCTCGCTGGGTTTGCAGGGTGGCCTGGGCACTGCGAATGTCGGTCTGCAAAGCGGTTTCTAGCCGGATTAGGGTAGCTTTAGCGTTGTTGAGCTTTTCTTGTGCCTGCCGGACGGTGCTCTGCTGTTGGTCAAAAGTTTGTTGGGCGATCGCCCCATCTTGAGCTAGAGCGCGAAAACGTTCTAGATCCTGTGTTTCGACCGCCACTTCTGCCTCTAATTCGCGAATAGTAGCCCGCTGAGCTTCCATCTCAAAGGCACCGGGTTGACGCACTTTTTCGACGTCAGTAGCGGCCTGTTGAATTTGAGTTTGCCCATA
>JAYUYI010000531.1:0-3506 GCA_043752545.1 Thermoleptolyngbya sp. | reverse complement strand
GGTAGAAGCCCTGTATGAAACCCTGCCGGAGGTGCCAAGCCAGCCATTAGAGCGGCTGCTAGATCTGGTCGCGATCGGGCTGATTGCAGATTTAGTCGAGCTGAAAGGCGACTGCCGCTACCTAGCTCAGAAAGGGATCGAACGGCTGCAACTCAATCAAAAGCTGAACCCACCGCCCCGGCCAGGGATTGCCAAACTGCTGGAATATTGTCGTAGAGCCGGCGATCGCCCCACCGATATTTCCTTTGGCCTTGGGCCACGCATCAACGCCATCAGCCGCATTCATGGCGATGCCCGGTTTGGCGTGGAGCTACTCACCAGTCAAGATCCAGACTACTGCCGCCAACTAGCAGATGAAACCGAACTGGCCAACGTTCGCCGCAAATCGCTGCAAAAAGACGTCGCCCAGCAGGTCACTGCCCGCCTGAGCCAGCTTGACCTTTCCACCACCAGCATCATTGTCCTAGAGGATTCCCAATGGTCTGTGGGGGTCTTGGGGCTAGTGGCAGGGCAGATGGCGCAGGACTATGGCCGTCCTACGGTTTTGCTAAGCCGAGGCGAAGACGCGGTGCCGAGCCAGACTGCCGGAACTGACGCCTTATTAGCCGCTCCTTTGTCTCCTCCTCTGGCTCCTTCTCTGGCTCCTTCAATCCAGCAGGTGTCTCCTCCAATCCAGCTCGCCCGTGGCTCTGCTCGCTCCATTAACCAAATCGACCTGTACCAGTTAGTCAAAGACCAATCCCATCTACTGCGCAGCTTTGGCGGTCATCCATTTGCCGCAGGATTGAGTTTACCCGTCGAAAATATTCCCCTACTAGCAGAGGCGATGAATCGGCAGCTGCGCCAGCAGCAGCTCACAGCAGGAGTGGGAGTGGGTGCCGTTATTCAGGCCGATTTGGTGGTCACAGTAGCAGAGCTAGGGCAGGAGCTGTTTCGAGAGCTAAAGCTATTGGAACCTTGCGGCATGGGGAATCCAGTTCCCAAGCTACTGATCAAAAACTGCCGATTTGACCGGGTTTGGCATAAAAATATTCAAGATTTCAAACGGCGCACGGTGCGCTACATCAAAACGGAATTTGAGATTACAGACGACACCAACGCTCGCTTTCCCGGTGTCTGGTGGGGACACTATAAAGATGAGATTCCATCCGGCTGGTGTGATGCGATCGCCGAACTCGACTTCAATAGCTACGAAGGCGATAAACGCGGCAAACACTATGAGATTCGGCTGATTGCAGTGCGGTCTGCCCAAGCCGAGCAGCCACACACCTTGCAAACTCACCATTCCCAATTGAACGAGCTACTCGACTGGCGCGATCGCCCTATCGCCGAGCTGCTTGAGACAGCAACGGTGCTGCTTTTAACCCAATGCCCCGCCAGTTGGGACGAACTTCAAGAGTCGTTAGATCGCGCGATCGCCGCTAATCAGCAGCTAGCGATCGCCTACACCCCCCCCGATGCGAAGACACCGGACGCAACCTGGCAGATGCTGATCGGGATAGCTAAGTACCTGAGTCGCACTGCCCAATCAGCAACTCGCAAGCAGCTCTTAACAAAGTTGAATATAGGCGATCGCCCGCTACAGCTTGGACTACAGGTATTGACCCTGCTAGGTTTTGAGATTACTCCCTTCCCCTTCTGTGAACTTTTTGCGTCGGCTTCCGACTTTTTGTGTCGGTGGGACAACGCCGAACCGCCAAACGTCACAGCCGATCAACGGTCGGAAGCGATCGCCCAATTTTTAGCAGCCGTCCGCGAAGATCAGTTTCGCCGTCAGTACTTCTATCGTCTGCCTCTGTCTGCAATTCAAACCTTTGCCGAACTTGTGGGCAGACGCTGAAGTGTCCAGAACCGCTACCGAAGCGCCTAAGCCGTATAGCTATAGCTTGTCCGCAGGGCATCAATAGCCGACTCAAATGTTTTCGCTGCGCTGCGGATTTCATCCGAGCTGTGAAAGCTGTCGAACCGATGCAAAACCGTTCCCTGCTCTAGTAGTAAAAGAGTAGGCAACGTCGTCAAGCGATACGCCGTCGCTAGTTTCAAGTTATCGTCAGCATTGATGCTAACTAGCTTGACTTGCCCTCCACAGTCAGATTGGAGCTTGATCAGCAAAGGGTTAACGATTCGGCAAAGACTACACCAAGGTGCCCAAAAATTAATTAGAACAGGCATTGGGGACGCTAAAACTTCGTCCGGAAAATTGCTTTCGTTAACAGAAATTACCATAGCTTTTTCTAAGGTTCGAGGTATGCTTTCAATCTTTGCAATCAACAAAAATCTATTTTGCCTTCAATCTTTGGAATCTATTTGGGATCATTCTATTAGCCTATGGCACCTGCTGAACGAATGAACCACGGATGTGCCCACCAAAGTAGCCCTATAAATATAGCAATCCCTAAATAAGAAGGGCGTAAAAACTCTTTTAATTCAATGGTTTGACGCCCTTGAGCAATGGCCCAGAATGGCACCACTGAAGTACGTGATTTCAAGGTTTCAAAGGATTCTCCATAGCGTTGCCGTAGACGGCGATCGCCATGCCACACCCCAAACAGGTGATGTAAAATTAGCCCTGCTGACGTCACCAGCATAAATGTGGTGCCTAACCACAACGTATGGGCAATGCACCAGATCACCTGACCCACCATCTGCGGATGGCGAGTAATCCGAATAATCCCGGTCTCATACAGATGCACCTCGGGTTTCTGGATTGCTGCAATTTCCAATAAATTAAATGTTGCCGGATAGAGAAAAATAAACGAGATCGCCGATAATACCCACACAATTGATTGAACTATCGGCTGCCCCTGTAAATTCCATAGCTGTAGCCCGTCATAGCGGTGCTGGATAAAATAGACAATTAAAATGACTGCCAGCGGTAGACTAACTAGTGCAAATAGAACCCGATAAAACCGCGCACCTACGCGTTTTTCTGCTTGAGGGCGAAGAGCTGCTAGCCCACTATGGGCGATCGCAAACCCAATTAACAAACCCATCATGACCACATGACTAGATGAAACCCAAGCGTATGGCACAAGCAAAAATGACGATGGGACAGACCAAAAATGGGCACCGAAAGGCAATCCCATATTGTGTTCTAGAATACTAGAAATTGCAGCTTCAGCCAATGTAGCGCGACTGGAAATTGCCCAATTTTCGATCATTTCTAATCTCCACAACGTTCCCCGATGTCGTTTGCTTCTCTCCCCAGATGATGTGTCAATCTGTCACTCAAAGTTCATCTAAGAAACATGGCATTGACAAACAGCATTGATACCTTAATGATTACAGGTGAATGAATGTTGAGGGAGTGAGTCGCTTCTTGCCAGACAATCTTGGATGGCATACCTCTTAGCGGTCGCTCCCTTTTTATTGGTTCTTTCTACTGGCTCTTTTTACTGGTTCTCCTTGTGGGCGATCGCGACTCAACGTCTCATAATGGCGACCGCGCCATTGAGTTGGAATATGAATTGAAGATAGAAAAATCCGCAGAACCGCTAAGGGATCGG
>JAYUYI010000530.1:0-8593 GCA_043752545.1 Thermoleptolyngbya sp. | reverse complement strand
AGAGGGGCGTGCTGCAAAATTTTCCAGGGAAAGGCCATCCCTGTGCCGGTGAGCAAACAGGGTAGACCCAGCCGCGCTAGCCCGCTAGGACGCACCTGATTTTTGAGCAAAAAAGCAAAGGCAGAAATCATGCTGCCGGGGCTGGGGTTAGCGGGTTGCGCCATCATGTAGACGGCCTGCACCGGGCGCTGTTGATTAGCAGCCTGCTGGGCAATTTGGGCGATCGCCCCCGCCGCAAACTGGCAGTCGGCGTCGGCCATTACCACTACATCGGGCGGGTCGGCAGTCAGCCAGCGGATGCCAAAATCTAGGGCATAGCCCTTGCCGCGACGGCGGGTATCGTGCCGCTCAATCACGGTGGCTCCGGCATGACGGGCGATCGCGGCGGTATTGTCATCACAGTTATCGGCAACGACCACAAGGCGATCGCGATCGCCCAACTGCGACAAGATCGGGTGTAGCGCTGCCTCAATGCCGATGGCTTCATTATGGGCAGGCATCAGCACCGCCACCCGTGGCAGAGGCACCTGATCAATCAACGCGTAGGGCTGAGGACGACGGGGCGGCTGAGACAGACACGCCGCCATACATTCCGCTACCAAAACGGTCACCGGCACCGACAACAAAACGACCAACCCCAACAGCACACCAGTCACTAACAGCATTACAGGCACCGAACGTTCACTCGAAAGGATGCCCTAGTGTTCCCAACTGGGAGTTGCGATGCCGAACCCCACCCCCACTTGGCCGCTATTTCACGCGCTGGACTGGAGTGGTGAGCGCTAGCACCTTGGGCAAAATTTCTTCTGGGCGCAGTGGTTTGGTCAGAAAATTGTCGGCTCCGGCGGCTAGGCAGCGATCGCCATCATCGAGGGGAGCCGCTGTGAGGGCGATAATTTTTAGCGGTTGGGTTGAGGGATTTTGGCGCAAATGCCGAATTAGCTCATAGCCGTTGCTTTCGGGAGCTTGCACATCGGCGATGACGGCAATCGGCTGGAGAATTTCGATTTGGCTGATAGCCATCGAGCCTTCCAAAATCCAGACCACTTGATAGCCTGTGGCGGTGAGCATATCGCAGATGATATTCGCCGTCTCTTCGTGGCTTTCTAGTAAGACAATCCGTCCTAAGGGGTTATCGGCAGGTATTTCTAGGGTTGGCAAAGAACTCGGATCGATCGACACTTCGGGGCGTACCGGAAGCTGTACCGTAAACACGGAGCCAATGCCAACGGTGGACTCTAGTGTAATTCGTCCGTTGTGTAGCTCCACCAGCTGTTTGGTCAACGCCAGCCCTAGCCCGGTGCCTTGATACATCCGGTGATACGACGTGTCGAGCTGCTGAAATTTTTGGAACAGGAGCGATCGCTGATGTTCGGCAATCCCAATCCCGGTGTCGATTACCTGAATCAGCACCGAATGGGACTCCGCAAATACTCGCAGCGTCACCTTCCCGCCTTCGGGCGTAAACTTGATGGCGTTGCTGAGCAAGTTCAACAAAATTTGCTTGACGCGGTGAGAGTCAGCGATAAAGCAATCGAGATTGGGTTCCACCTCCAGGTGCAAAATTAGCTCGACCCCGCGCCGCACCGCCGATTCCTGCATGATTTTTAGGCACTGTTTCACTAGCAGAGAAAGTGAAAACGGATTGAGCTGCAAGATGGCGCGGCCTGCCTCTAGCTGAGTTAGTTCGAGGATGTCGTTGATCATCTCCAGCAGATGTTGGCCGCTGTCATGGATGGTCTGCAAAAAGTTGCGCTGGCGATCGCTCAACTCTCCCAATGACCAGCGCAGCAAGGTGGCAGACATGCCAATAATTGCGGTCAGCGGCGTCCGCAATTCGTGGCTCATTGAGGCCAAAAATTCACTCTTGGCATGACTGGCTAGTTGAGCTGCCATCATCGCCTCGCGCAGATCTTCGGTGCGCTCAATCACCTGCTGCTCCAAGCTAGGCGTTTGCAGCGGTGGATAGGGGCTGCGGGGATATTTGCCGTCCATGGCGGCCACGGGATAGGCGGTTAGGGTGGCGACCAGTTGCAGGGTGAATTCGCTTTGCAAGGTGGCCGAGTTGAGTTGGGGAACGGCGTAAAACGTCTCTATTTTTTGCCTCAGCGCCGGTTCCGTCACCGAGGAATCGACTAGCTGCCGCAAGAAGGTGGCGATCGCCTCGGGGTCAAACGTCAGTTCTACCCAGCAAGCATTGGTGCCGCCCACCGCATCGGCAGAGTTGGCCAATTGCAGCAGGGTCGTTTCTGCCAATACCAGCTCTCCCTTTAGCACTGCGCTAAACGAGCTAGATACCAATACAGTAAAGTAATCTACCCCAGGTAGAGGCAGCGATGAGCTAGAGAAAACTTGGGCTTCAGTAAGGCACAACGCATCCGCACCTACTTCCACCGTTTGCGCCAGCTTTTGCAACGCCTCTCGCAATTGGCGAAACGTGACCAGTGAGAGCGCTTGAGACAGGGGTGGCTTTTCAGTCGTGGGCATAGGGTTTGGTGAAGGCAAAAGAACCGACTCTAGGCAAGACGCTCACCGTTGAGCAGTGGCACTTTTAGGTAGCGAACATTACAGTTAACTCAACAGTTAACTCATCCTATCTTGCAAGTTTGCATAGCTTTCCAAGCGTAAGGATTTTATGATAGTTGGCTGAGACCCTTTCCCTTTGCGGAGAAAACATGCATCGTTTGGCAGCAACCCCGGGCGGCTGGAATCCCGATACTGACGGCGTTATTTTTATTGACCAGTCGCCTGCCCCCATTGTGTTTTTGACTGCTGCCGATACCGATATTCAAACATTGGCCAAAGCATTTACCCAGATGCCTGCCGATTTTCCGGCGCTGCGCGTGGCCAATTTGCTGCAGCTGCAACAGCAGCTGACAATCGACACGTATGCTGAAGACGTGTTGGAGCACGCCAAAGTCATTGTGCTGCGGCTGTTGGGCGGACGCGCTTACTGGTCTTATGGGCTGGAGGTCGTGAAGCAAACAGTGGAACAAACGGGAGCCACGCTGTTTGTCTTGCCTGGTGACGATCGCCCTGACCCCGAATTGCTCAGCCATTCCACCGCGTCACTGGCAGATGTGAATCGGCTGTGGCGCTATCTGAATGAGGGCGGCATTGCCAATACGGTTCATGCGCTTCAGTTTTTGGCACAGAGCTGCTTTGGCCAACCCTATAGCCCGCCGTTACCCGCTGCGGCTCCTCGGGTAGGCGTCTACAGCTGGCGCGAGGAGATAAGCCTGAGTCAGAATCAGTCGGATGGTCGAGAGCAAAATGAGCTAGCGGCCATCAGTCGGCCAACGTTAGAGTTACCAAAAAAATTACCAAAAGTTGGCATTTTGTTTTATCGTGCCCACTATCTCGCTGGCAATACCGACCCGATTGATGCGCTGTGTAGGGCACTGCGCGATCGCCACCTCCAGCCGGTCCCGGTGTTCGTCTCATCGCTGCGCGATCCGGCAGTGCAAGACGATTTGCTGGAACTGCTGCATCCCAAAGACGGCGAACCCATCCAGGTGCTGCTGAATGCCACCAGCTTTTCTTTGGCGCGGCTGGAATCGGAGTCGCTGAATTTGGAGCTGTGGGAAGCGCTGAATGTCCCGGTGCTTCAGGTAATTTTGAGTGGCGGCACGCGGGAGCAGTGGCAAACCGAGTCGCGGGGGCTGTCGCCGCGAGATGTGGCGATGAATGTGGCGCTGCCCGAGGTGGATGGCCGCATCATTAGCCGCGCCGTATCGTTTAAGGCGGTACAAACCTACAACCCAGCCCTGGAGACGGATGTAGTGGGCTACGAGGCGGTAGGCGATCGCATCCACTTTGTTGCAGATCTGGCGGCGCATTGGGTGCACCTGCGGCAAACACCCGTGGGCAATCGCCGCGTCGCGCTGATTTTGGCCAACTATCCCAACCGCAATGGTCGCTTAGCCAACGGGGTTGGGCTAGACACCCCGGCCAGCTGCGTCGCCATTCTCCACGCCATGCAGCAGGCGGGCTACACGCTCACCGATATCCCGGCCACTGGCGACGAGCTGATTCAGCGCCTCACCGCTGGCGTGACGAATGACCCCGAAGGACACGGTAACCGAACCATTCATCAATCGCTCTCCCTCGCCGCCTATCAGCAGCAGTTCGACACCCTACCCGCCGCCGTGCAGCAGGGCATGGGCGATCGCTGGGGTGAGGCGATCGCCGGCATCACTGCCCAAGCGTCAGACGCTTCAGCCTTGGATACGGCCTTGGACACTGCGCCTGCATCCTTTGCCATTTCCGGCATCCAACTGGGCAACGTGTTCGTCGGCATTCAGCCCGCCCGTGGCTATGAACTCGACCCGTCACTCAACTACCACGCCCCCGATTTGGCTCCCCCCCACGCCTATCTTGCCTTCTATGCCTGGGTGCGGCAGCAGTTTGGGGCACAGGCGATCGTCCATGTCGGCAAGCACGGCAACCTGGAATGGCTTCCTGGCAAAAGCGTGGCGCTTTCCGATAGCTGCTATCCCGAAGCAATGCTGGGTGCCATGCCCCACCTCTACCCGTTCATCGTCAACGATCCGGGCGAAGGCTCCCAGGCCAAACGCCGCGCCCAGGCTGTGATCATTGACCACCTCACCCCGCCGATGACCCGCGCCGAACTCTACGGTGCCCTCGACCAGTTGGAGGGACTAATCGACGAATATTACGAAGCCCAGAGCCTCGACCCCAGCCGGATGTCGGTAATTCGCGATCGCATTCAAGCCCTGATTCTGCAAGAAAATCTGCACCTAGATTTGGCCGCCCCTGCCGCTCTTCCGCCCGACATCACCGAACTGATCACTCGCGCCGACGGCTACCTCTGCGAACTGAAAGAATCACAAATTCGCGACGGACTCCACATCTTTGGCCAGTGCCCCGATGGCCGACAATTGCGCGACCTGATTGTGGCGATCGCCCGCCATCCTGCTCCCGGACGAGTCGGGCTGACACGGGCGATCGCCCAAGCCTGGGGACTCGACTTCGACCCGCTCACCGCTGCCCCCACCGAACTACTCACCCCCGACCAACTCAGCCACATCGCCGACGGTATTCCTGCCCTGCCCTCTAGCCTCCGCAACGCCGGAGACCTCACCGCTCTGCTAGAACAAACCGCCGCTACCCTGGTAGAGCACCTGATTAGCCCTCCCAATCCCCTGCCAAACGCCACAACTGCCGCTCTTTTATCCCTCCCTGCGGTGGCCTGGATTCGCGATCGCCTCCTTCCCGACCTGCTCGCTACGCCGCAAGAAATCACCAACCTGCTGCGGGGGCTAGCGGCAGGGTATGTGCCCAGTGGCGCATCGGGGGCACCCACGCGGGGGCGACCGGAAGTGCTGCCGACCGGACGGAACTTTTACTCGGTTGATATTCGCGCCATCCCTACCGAAAGCGCCTGGGATGTGGGGCGGAAGGCTGCGGAGGCATTGGTCGAACGCTATACCCAAGAGAACGGTGAATATCCCAAAACGCTGGGACTGTCGATGTGGGGCACCTCGACCATGCGCACAGGGGGCGACGACTTGGCGGAGGCACTGGCGCTGCTGGGGGTGCAGCCTGTGTGGGATGGAGCCTCGCGGCGGGTGGTAGATTTTGAAGTGCTGCCGCTGTCGCTGCTGGGGCGACCTCGGGTCGATGTGACGCTGCGGATTTCGGGCTTCTTCCGCGATGCCTTCCCCAACCTAATTGACCTATTTCATCAGGCGGTAACGACAGTGTCGGCACTAGCGGAAACGGCAGAACAAAACCCACTAGCCGCCCAAGCACAGCACGATGCCCAAACCTGGACAGCGGCTGGCGTGGCCGTAGAGGAAGCAGAAGAGCGATCGCGCTACCGCATTTTTGGCTCTAAGCCGGGTGCCTATGGAGCCGGACTTCAGGGCTTAATTGAATCGCAAAACTGGACAGATGACGCCGACCTCGCCCGCGCCTACATCACCTGGAGCAGCTATGCCTACACAGGGCAAGGGGAGGGCTGCACCGCCCCCGATGCCTTTGCCCAACGGCTAAGTAACCTGCAAATTGTCTTGCAAAACCAGGACAACCGCGAACACGACCTGCTCGATTCTGACGACTATTATCAGTTTCAGGGCGGCATGACTGCTGCCGTGCGCAGTCTCACAGGCGAAAACCCTGCGGTCTACTTCGGCGACCACTCCCTGCCGCAAAATCCCAAAATCCGCAGCCTGCCTGAAGAAATTGCCCGGGTCTACCGCTCCCGCGTCGTTAACCCCAAGTGGATTGAGGGAGCTATGCGTCACGGCTACAAAGGAGCCTTTGAACTGGCTGCTACCGTAGATTTTTTGTTCGCCTACGATGCCACGGCTCACTGCGTGGAGGATCACATGTATCAAGGCGTTGCCCAGGCATACTTATTCGACCCCGCCGTGCAAGCCTTCATCCAACAAAAAAATCCTTGGGCGTTGCGCGACATGGCGGAACGGTTGCTGGAAGCCAATCAGCGCGGCCTCTGGCAAGATGCAGATGCGGGGACACTAGATCAACTGAGGGCGATCGCCAACCAAGCCGAAGGAGAAATCGAGTCCAAGCCGAATTGGTAGAGCTACTGCGTGGTGTGGGCGATCGCCCGCTGCATCGCCCACACCACGCCCAGGCTCAGCGCCCCACTAAATAGCCCAAAGCCGAGCTGATCCTGCCCCGTCAAGCTACAGCTAATTCCGAGTACCGCCAGACCCACAGCTAGCCCTTTGACAACGGCCAACATCCGGTGCACAGTCACCGTTGCGTCGGTCAACTTTTGCAATGCCTTGCCATCTTCTAGCAGCGGCAAAGACGACTCCACCAAATGCTGAAGCGACTGATAGGTGACCAGATCGAGCTGGTAATAGGTGCCCAGCTGCGGATCGCGCAAATCGGCAACCGAATGGAGGCCAAACTTTTTGGCATGGGCGATCGCCTGTCGAATCTGACCCTTCGTTGCCATGGGGCGCAATGCCTCAAACACCGACTCCCGATACACTCCCGACTTGCCCATCTCCAACACTTGCTGGCTCAACTCCGCCACCGACAGCCTGCGGGCGATCGCACTCATAAGCGGCTCCGTAGACAATATACCTATAGTAATTAACGCGATGTGCAACTTGATCTAAAGTCTTGTGGGATGGGCGTCTCGCCCGTCTAGATTGGGCGGGCAAGATGCCCACCCCACTGGAAATCGAGGGTTTCAGCGGGAAAGTTGCACATCGCGTTAATTATGTACTATGAAACCACCAGCTTAAATCATCCTTTAACGCTTCGCGTAGCTGGCTTCTCGGAACGAGTACGCTAACGCGAACATCCCTCACCCTTCATCCTTTCAACGTACTCTTCAATTGCCCTCGTCGCCAGCTCCGACATCGGAATTCCCTGAGTGGTGGCGATCGCCTTCAGTTCGGTGTACACCTCATCTCGCACGCCAATCCGGCGGCGAATTCGGCCATTGGCCGTCGCAATTCTAGAACTATATTGAGCCGAAAACTGCCGCAGCTGATCAAAGCCAGTCCGGTGACAGAAATCGCCAAAGCTCTCATGGCGCTGGCGTTTTTGCTTAAACATGACCAACAGCGGCTCCAGCGTCACCTCCAAGTCATGGATGCTCATTTTTTCCATGTAGATCTGCGCCAGCCGCGTCTGATGCGGATCGGCACCTAGCCACAGCTGATAGGCTTCAACCGATTGCCCCACAAAACCTAGCTCAGCCAAGTAAGGGCGCGCACAGCCGTTGGGGCAACCCGTCATCCGAATCACAAAATGCTCGTCTTTGAGACCGACTTGGTCGAGCAAATTGCGGATGCGTTGCAGCACACTCGGCAAAACCCGCTCAGATTCTGTAATGGCTAGCCCGCAGGTTGGCATCGCCGGACAGGCCATGGAGTAGCGCACCAGCGCGTCAATGTCGGTTTCAGATTTAATGCCACAGCGGGTCAAAATAGCCTGAATTGCAGGCTGATGCGCCGGGTCAATGTCGTAGAGCAGGATGTTTTGATGAGGGGTGACCCGCATCGGCAACGCAAATTTTTGCTCGATTTCGCGCAGTGCCGTTTTGAGCTGGAAGGCTCCGTCGTCTTTGACGCGCCCGTTTTCAACCGAAATACCCAGGAACAAATTGCCATCGCCTTGCTCATGCCATCCCAAAAAGTCTAGGTATTTGAACGCGGGCAGGGGCTGAAGGGGCTGAAGGGGTTTGCCAAAATATTCTTCGACCTTAGTGCGGAATTTTTCTACGCCCCAGTCGTTAATCAAGTACTTCATCCGGGCATGACGCCGCTCGGCGCGATCGCCATAATCTCGCTGAGTTGCCACGATCGCCTTGATGAGATCGTAGACATCCGCTTGATCGACATAGCCAATCGGATCGGCGGCACGGGCAAACGTTTCTTCTTTATTGTGCGTCCGCCCCAATCCACCGCCAGCATAAAGGTTGAAGCCTTGCAGCTCGCCCTTTTTGTTAGTCAGCACCACCAGGCTGACGTCTTGGGAAAACAGGTCAACCGAATTATCGCCCGGTACGGTCACCGCACACTTAAATTTACGGGGCATATACTGCATCCCATAAATTGGCTCTTCCCCGTCATGAACAATGGTG
>JAYUYI010000529.1:0-3525 GCA_043752545.1 Thermoleptolyngbya sp. | reverse complement strand
TCCCAAAACGTTGAGCTAGCCGTTGGGTCTGTTTGGCTTGAGTGCCTACATCGCCGTTGAGCGTATAGGGCATCCCAATGACTAAAAGCTGAACCTGGCGTTCGGCTGCTAAAGCTCGAAGCAGCGCCACATCTTCTATGAAAGAACGCCGGATGATAGTCGTTAGCCCCGTTGCAATTAGTCCGGTGCCGTCACAGCCTGCCACCCCAATTCGCTTTTTGCCTAGATCTAACCCTAGCGCCGAAATATTGACACGCGACATGACGCCTTGACTAACCTTGGGGGCAGTTAGAATCTGGCGAACGATTAGACGGTGCTGGTTTGACGGCTCCGCTACTAGATTCATGAGGGCTAGCCGTTGGCCCATTGGGGTGCGATAGATCTGCTGATGGATTGCTTTGCACTTGAGGCAGCTGACGAATCGACTCAATGAGTGAAAAGCGGCTGGGAATTGGTTTGCGGACAGGCTGCAGGCTTTGGAGCACTTCAGGCAGCTGTAACCCTTCGAGGGGCTTGGCTTCCCGCAATTTGTGCCAAACCGATCGCGATAGCATCAGGGTGTGATCGGTTTGCTCAGCACCCATTTGCACCAGGTAATCTTCCCGTTCGGGCTGATAGTCTGATGAAATGACTCGGAGTGACTGTTCGGGATAGGCTCGCACCGCCTTAGCCATTTGGCAAAACAACTCGGGGTAAAGCCAAGTGTAGGCGGGATGAACGGTGATCTGAGCTTCATGGGGTTGAGTGCCGCTGTTACACAGTCGCAGCTTAAAATAGCCAATGGCTGCCTTGCGCTGCGGTTCAAATACGTAACCGTTGAGGGTTTCAGTTTGATTTAGCCAGCGGTTAACGCCCTGGGAAGCACCATGCAGGACGCCAGTTTTAAAGTCTGAAATATGGCGGTCGAATACCTGCCGGACGTGGGGCGGCATGGAAACGGTGTCGAGTTGGTACAGCAAACTCGCATCCACATTGCCAACAGGCAGCAGGTTGGGCAGGTCTGGCTCGCGCTCTGCTAAAGTTTGCAGCAGGTTGGGTGCGATCGCCCAGTAGGTCATTTGCGCCAACGGCTGAAACCCACTCTGGCGACACAGCCCAATGATGTCGTTGTCGTTGACGTTGACTTCAATGAGCCAAGTGCGCGCTTCCCAAATCGTTTGCAGACAATAGCGCAACAGCTGAGTCCCAACGCTAGAGGGCGATGATTGGCCAACGTCTCCAGGGGTAGGAGGGGCGACAGCGATTTGGTCTACCCGCCAAGTGCTGCGCGTTTGGTTAAAGGGAGAAACCTGAATTACGCCCCGAAGCTGCCCGTCCTGTTCGGCGACATAGGTCGAAAGCAAGTGCTGTAACGGGTTAGGGAAGAGGCTTAGTCCCTTCATTAGCCCATACCAGCGGCGCATTTGCTGAAACCGTCTAGTCGCGTCGCTTTGGACTGCTGGAGTTTGATGCGCATCGCGATTGGTTGCCATCAATCGCTCTAGCTGTTCTAGGTCGCGACGTTGGCACTGACGAATCACCAAATTTGAGGTTTCCGGGAGGGTAGAAGACATAATTGGCGTAGCTACGACTCTACACTTATGCTACATCCCTTTGTAGGAGAAGGGATAAATTGAGGCAGTGAACGCCCTGTAAATCTAGCGCCCTGTAAATCTAACGCACTGTAAACCTAACGCACTGTAGATCCAAAGATATCCTCCCTTCCACGACTAGGCAATCTAACTCTTGGTAGGTTCTGGTGAATAACAGCAAGCAATGATGGAATCTGAGCCTATGATTTCCTAAGGGTGTCCGTAGGACGAATCAGTACCACTGGGGTTTGTTCGTCAGCATTGCCAGCCGGGTTACTGATTAATGCCTGGGTTAAAAATTCTAGAGTGACGTCGGGGGTAGATGCCAGAACTTTGACGGCTCTCAAATCATTCACATCTACAATCGCGGCTGATAATCCTGTCTCTTGTTTAATTTGATCCACGATGCGCTGGGGCTGGTCAGGACCTAGGACAATAAACTGATCGTAGGGAGGCAGCGTCCCTGTGATGTCGTCAATTAGACGAGCCTGTTCGCCAGCCAGCTGGTAGAACACGCCGGGTTTTTTAAAGACTTTTTTGGCGATCGCCCCCACCAAAAATGCCCCTGCCACTCGCCATGCCCCCACCTGGTTGACTAGGGTTTGCATGCCGCAAGCGGTGGCCAAACTAGACGTGGGCATAAAGTAATAGCACAACCGCTTAGCCAACCAGCCAGGTTTAATTTCGCTAGGGTAAATAAAACGGTCTTGCATAATCGCCACGGGGGATTCGCCTAGGGTCACAACATCGCCAGGTTGAGCGTGAGGGAGGACATACCGCTTGACGACCGTGACCGGATTATCTAGATGGGTGAGTAGATGAGTGCGAATGGGCATCACGTCTGCGGTCGCTGTGGGTCGCCAGCGATCGGGTTCATCTAGCGCTGGAAATTTAAGCGGGACTACAACATGGCGGGTTTTGGGAATGCGTCCTTGAGGTCCGTAGGTGACGTAGTCAATTCTGATCCAAACGGCTTGCAGCTGGCTCAGGTCGTCACCTTTAATTTCTAAGGTGAGTTCTGCTTTAGTCCGTTTGCCGACTTTAACAATGTAGCCAAACCAATAGCCGTCGGGGCGGGCGGGCGCATCGGCATGTTTGGGCACGACTCGGATCTGGTGAGTTATCCCCTCTAACGACCCTTTCGACAATAGCGTTGCCTCCGCTTCGACATGGGGCACCATAATTTCTAACCGCTCGGTCAGGTTGCAGAACTCGATCTCGCCGACCAATAAGTATCGGTGGGGTTCGTATATTTCTAAGTTCCACTCACCTGGCGTGACTGCCAGGGCATTGCCTGGACGGCGGCGGAACTGCTGCTCTATGGCCAGCGCTCCCAACCCCGCGATCGCCGCTACAACACCCAACCCAGTCGTAATCATCCCTGCAACCACAACAACTCCCCGTAAATGGATTGAAATCATTCATTTCCTGTAGACGTCTGCATGAGTCCTGTTTGAGGCCATGAGTTGTGTTTCAGCTTTGGCAGCAAACAGCTGATGCAAGAGGTCTAATCTCTAAAAGTCTATAGAACAGGGGGGATGCTTGCATCTCAAAATCGCTGATAAAGTATCGAGAATGATTAAAAATCGAAAAATTTACAAACCTTATCTTTCTGGGATAGGATACGGTGACTAGTGTTTTAACTTTTGTAAAAATCTTAGCTCTACTTAAAATTTCGGCTCAGGCATATTGGGCTAACGACTTTAAGGATAGATTTGGCTTCCCATCGGGGATGATTCGTGGTTTTGTTCAGGCGTAGTCTTCTGCGGAGTTTGTCATGGAGCGACTGGTAGCGATTGAGCGCGGATGCCTGCTAGGACATTTAGTGGCGATGGCATTTGGATTGGCAGGGTTGCTCCTTGTCATGCCCCATCCCGAGTTTTTGGCGTTGTTGCCAGCGGGGACAACCCTGTTTCGCTGGAGTATGGCGGGCGGGGGAGTCGTTTACATTTTA
>JAYUYI010000528.1:0-3528 GCA_043752545.1 Thermoleptolyngbya sp. | reverse complement strand
TAGAACCGACTACGTTGCTGGTGTCTAGCTTGTCAACTAAATTTGGATCACCTCCCAGATTTTCTGCTAGAATCCGCAAGTTGTCCGCCATCATACCGATATAGGTATGTTTTGGATCAGAATTTTCAACTGCAACCGCAGACCCATCCCCTGGCAAATCATCATCGCTGGTATTGGCAAGTTTGACGTTTGCTTCGCGGGCAATTTGCTCGGATACCTTACTGGGAAACACCTCAGAGCCAAAGATAGCAGGGACTTTTGTGTCCCTAATCTGATCGATGAGCTGAGAAACGTCCTGAGCTGACGGTTCATTAAAGTCAGACGGTTGAATCGCTCCAATGACTTCGAAGCCATATTGCTTTGCCCAATAGGGCCATGAGTCATGATAGGTCAGCAGTTTACGATTTTCAGGGGGAATGCTGTCAACGACCTCGCGTGTGACTTGATCCAGTGCTTCAAGTTTTGCTAAATAAGCTTTTAGATTAGCCGCGTAATAGTCTGCACCTTCGGGATCAAGCTTAGATAGCTGTTCTGCTGCATAGTTGGCATATACCCCTGAGAATTTGGTATTGACCCATAAGTGCGGATTAGGCTTGCCTTCTGCTTGTGGAAAGCTATTGTCGAACACCCAGTCATCCTTTGCGATCGTGTTGCTACCCAACTCATAAACCTTGGTTTCTTTAGGTTTAACAGACGCTGCCAAGTTCATAGTGGGCTGCTCTAGGGATAGTCCATTGACAAAAATCAGATTGGCTTTTGTCAATATTTCCCCATCAGAGGGACGCGGTTCAAAGGTGTGAGAATCTGTTCCTTCGGGAATGATGCCCACAACCCGAATGCGATCGCCTGCAATGTTGCTAACAATATTGGTGATGGGAGCAACGGTTGTTACAACCAGTAAATCCGTCTGGTAACTGACATTTTCAGCAGTTGGAGAAGCGGCTGAAGAAGACTCTACACTTTTCGTAGGATTGGGTGAAATGGCTGTTTCTTGGGGAGCACCACAGGCAACCAAACTTAAGCTAAACGCTAGCAAAGAGATAGAAATTCTCAGCAATCGAATATGCATCATCTGAGTTAAGTGTCGTTGTGACCAGCCATTCATTAGACCCTTTTTCTCATTAATGCACAATGCCCCCCTCCGGCATCTAGACGTATCTTTTTTAGGGACATCTTAAGAGGGAGCGTTGCTGGATTCATGGATGAATTATGTAAAAACAGGGAGATCCTATGAATCAAGGCAAGATTTAAGTAGAACTGTTAAGACTTGAAGTCTTTCCCCACACGAGTACTTTGTCCAAAAGATGAGCAGAGTTAAAGCAAGTCTTTGATTGAAATTTCTGCATACTGGATTACTAAATTCACACTGTTTAAGGAAGTATTTGAGGCAATTAAGTGCACGACGAGATTGCGGATGAGTTTTGGCAGGGCGTAGACGAGTTTAACCAGCAGCAGTTCTATGCCTGTCACGACACACTAGAAGCGATTTGGATGGAATCGATGGAGCCGCAGCGCACTTTTTACCAAGGAGTGCTACAAATTGCGGTGGCGCTCTATCATTTGGAAAATGAAAACTGGCGCGGTACGGTGACGCTCCTAGGGGAGGGGATGCGACGGCTGAGGATCTATCAACCTGACTATGGGGGGATGAATGTAACCGAACTGGTGCAGCAAAGTGAGGCACTGTTGGGTATCCTGCAACAGCTGGGGGCAGAGCAAATCGGTACGGTGCGGCGATCGCTTTATCCCCCCCATCCACCAGGTTCCCTCTCAGTCATTAAAAATTCACCGCATTCTGCGGTTCAGCTCCCTTCCATTCGTAAGATTAAATAGTGGGTTATTTCAAAGGCGTGATTCACAGGAGTGTTTCATCAAGAATAAATTTCTGGAACTCTCCGTTGCTTTAACCCGTCAGCCCCATCAGATCTCGAACTCCACCCTTCAGGTTAAGATTTTCAAGTGATCTCCACCCCGGTCAGTTTTATGACGGCTCTTGTCCGCTTGCCTCACCTCTCAATCTCTTGGCTACGCGTCACCACGGTTGTGATGCTAACCATAGTGGGTACCGGGGCGGGCATTTTGCCTGCCATTCCTCTCAGCCCCACCACTGCCCAAACAACCGCCGCACCCGGTCAACCCCTGCGGCTTGAGTCCGACATTCAAGAGGCTAACGCGGTGACCGGCGTGATTACGGCTCGCGGCAACGTGCGGATTAACTACCCCGCTCGCCAAATTCAGGCCACGTCTGTCCAAGCCCAGTACTACAGCCGAGAACGGCGAATTGTCCTGAGTGGTGACGTGTATATCTTGCAGGAGGGCAACAGTATCCGGGGTGAAGTGGTGACGTACTTGATCGATGAAGGTCGGTTTGTGGCGCTGCCCAACCAAGGAGCACAGGTCGAAGCGATTTACATCGTCCCTGATCCCAACCCCGTCGTTTCTACTCCTGGAACGCCTGGAACGGCTGCTCCAACGGCTCCCGTCACCCCTGACTTTAATCCCAAGCCAGAGTTTAAGACGCCGATCAGTCCTTGAAGACCCAATCGCTGCCCGCTGCTCTGGTAAAATCGGTAGCCGAATCACTTAAATCTTGGCATTCTTCTAGATTTTTCTGGCATTCTTAAAAATTGGCATTTCTGAGGGGCAGTCTTTGAAAATCGTTCTGGAAAATATCCACAAATCCTACGGTAAACGCACTGTTGTCAACCGCGTTGGCCTTTCGGTTGGTACGGGCGAGGTAGTGGGGTTGCTTGGACCCAACGGAGCCGGAAAGACGACCACCTTCTACATTGCCACCGGGATTGAAAAGCCAGATCAGGGGCGGGTTTGGCTAGACAATCAAGACATTACGCCGCTGCCGCTGCAAGACCGGGCGCGGATGGGGATTGGCTATTTAGCCCAAGAGCCAAGCATTTTTCGTCACCTCAGCGTGGCAGATAATCTTTTGCTGGTGTTTCAACAGACCGGGGTGCCAGTTTCGGAGCATGCTGAACGGCTGCATAAGCTATTAAAAGAGTTTCGATTAGAGCAGGTGGCGGCCACCCTTGGCAATCGGGTATCGGGCGGAGAACGGCGACGCACGGAGCTAGCGCGGGCGCTGGCGGCAGGGCAGACAGGTCCCCAGTTTCTGTTGTTAGACGAACCGTTTGCGGGTGTAGACCCCATTGCCGTAGCGGAAATTCAAGCTATCATTGCGCGATTGCGCGATCGCCAAATCGGGATCTTGATTACCGACCACAATGTCCGAGAAACCTTGTCCATTACTGACCGAGCTTATATCATGCGCGACGGGCAAATTTTGGCAGCAGGAAATGCCGAAGAGCTATATGCTAACCCGTTAGTGCGTCAACATTATTTGGGCGACAGTTTTCAGCCCTAGATCCGATGCGCTATCGGTGTGCTATTTGCCTAGCGTTTGGATTGACTATATTTGGATTGACTGTATTTAGATATTTAGATTGACTATATTCGGACGTTTCAACCTGTATGACCAGCAGCCTATCTAAACCTGATAAACCCACGTTTCCA
>JAYUYI010000527.1:0-8637 GCA_043752545.1 Thermoleptolyngbya sp. | reverse complement strand
CGGCAGCGGCTTCGGCGCGGTGGATGGTGGTGGTTCCTGTGGCCTTGAGAGCGGCGATCGCCAAGCTCATGGCAATTCGGTGGTCGGTGTGGCTATCGACGTCAGCCCCGACTAGAGCGGTGCCGCCGGTGATTTCTAACCCGTCGGGCATCTCGGTAATGGTGGCTCCCATTCGAATCAGCTGAGTGGCCATCACAGCAAGGCGATCGCTCTCTTTAACCCGCAGTTCTGAGGCATCGCGGATCAAGGTGATGCCTTGTGCAAACACCGCCGCAACAGCCAAAATCGGAATTTCGTCAATCAAACGCGGAATTAAATCACCGCTGATTTCGCAGGCTTTTAGCGGTGCACCCCCCCGAACGCGGACATCGGCCACGGGTTCACCTGCCACTTCTCGCACATTTTCTAAGCTGATATCGGCCTGCATTGCCGCTAGGGCGTCCAAAATCCCGGTGCGCGTGGGGTTAATCCCCACATTTTGCACCAGCAGATTAGAACCGGGTACGATCGCTCCTGCTACCAACCAAAATGCTGCCGAGCTGATGTCTCCCGGCACCACCACGGGCTGACCGCGCAGCGTCGCAGGGCCGATCACCGTGGCGCTACAGGTCTGTGGATCGATCTCAATCTCTGCCCCAAATGCCCGCAGCATCCGTTCGCTGTGATCGCGAGACAGCGCAGGTTCGGTAACGGTAGTCTGGCCGTTGGTGAGCAGCCCCGCCAGCAAAATGCAAGATTTCACCTGGGCTGAGGCGATCGGCGACTGGTAGTGAATCGGTTTGAGCGCCTGTCCTTGTACCGCCAACGGGGCCAACTCTCCCGAACGGCTCCAAATACTTGCTCCCATTTGTTGCAGCGGTTGAATTACCCGGCGCATCGGTCGAGATCGAATGGAGCGATCGCCTGTCACCGTAAAAAACCGCCCTGCATGCGAGGCCAAAATGCCCAACATGAGCCGAATTGTGGTGCCCGAATTGCCGACATTTAGCACATCCCCCGGCTCTAGCAAATTGCCCAAGCCAATTCCCTCAACCCGCACCAACTGGGAATTCAAATCCGAAATTTTTGCTCCCATCGCCCGAAAACAGCCCGCCGTACTCACCGGATCTTCCCCCAGCAGCAGCCCCTGAATTTGCGTTTCCCCCTGCGCCAACGCCCCCAACATCAACGCCCGATGCGAAATCGACTTATCCCCCGGCACCCGAATCTCTCCCCGCAGCGACAAACCCGACATCGGCGGGCAAATCGTCAGGGAATGGTGATGTTCCGTAATCGTCAAGGTGATAGGAGCTGTCTGCATTGGGATAAATTAATAAAGGTCAAGAACGAAAGAGGACGGAGGAAGGATGAAGGATGAAAGATGAATTTAAAGCGAGTCATTGTCTCGTTCTCAACTTTACTATCCATTTTCACCCTGTTTCCAATTCCTAATCTCTCCTCCCTGCCCGTTTCTCATTCATCCTTCATCCCACTGCTGCGCAGAAGCAAGCTACATCCTACATCCTTCATCCTTTCGCTTATGCTGACTCATCACCGTAAACCCGTTTGCTTTTCGCTGATGGCGTTGGATCTGCCGCTTTGTTCAGTTGTGGAGGCGGCGGCGACGATTTATGAAAAAGAGCCGGGTCGGTTTCATGTCTTGTTTACAGAGCCGATCGTAAAGGGATGTGTAGAGGATGGAGAGGCGATCGCCCTCAATTCTGCGCTGTCAAACCATCTTTCCCCGTTGCCCGATCCGGCACCCTCACAGTTGCTGTGGCTAGAAGTTTCCCCCTATCGCGTCATCTTGACCATGCAGGGCAATGGCAACGTCAGCTATCGGCACTTTTGGGAACGGGGGGTGTTTGGGGTCAGCCGTTACTGGTTACAGCATGGCGATTTCAGCATGGGCGACCAAATGCGCCTGCGTAACTATACGCGTAGCCTCACCCTAACGGGCAGCCCATTGCCCCAAACCTTGCGGGTAGAATACGAATTGTGGACAGAACAGATGCAGTTGGGTCGCTACGTTTTGAATTTAGAGATCCATCATTAGAGAGGGGGCTTTTGCGCTCTTATCGTCTCAGTTCTTAATTCTGGATGCTTATGGACTTTACCGCTGCTCTACCAACGTTTGTCGTCACCCTACGAGAGGGCGTTGAAGCGGCTCTCGTGGTAGGAATTGTTTTAGCGTATTTGAATCAGGCTGGGCAGTCTCGCCTCAACCCGTGGGTTTACAGCGGCATTGGCGTTGGGATTGCCGGCAGTGGCTTGGTGGGAGTGGTGTTCAGCCGGGTGTTGGGCTGGCTGGGGCAGTCGGATGCGAGCTATGCTCCGGTGCTAAAGCAAGGGCTGGAGGCCGCCTTTGGGCTGGTGGCGATCGCCCTGCTGAGCTGGATGCTGGTGTGGATGACCCGGCAGGCGCGATCGCTCAAGTCTGAGGTGGAAGGCGAAATTACGGCTCGCTTGCAGCAAGACAATGCCGGGTGGGGGGTGTTTGGGCTGGTGGCGATCGCCGTCTTGCGTGAAGGATTTGAAACGGTGCTATTTCTAGCGGCCAAATTTCAGCAAGGCTGGATGCCCGCCTTTGGCGCGGTGGCGGGATTGGTGGGAGCGGTTGTTGTGGGGTTTTTACTATTTCGGTTGGGGATCAAAATCAATCTGCGCCGCTTCTTTCAGGTGATGGGCGTGCTGCTGCTGCTGATTGTATCGGGGCTAGTGATTTCGATGCTGCGCCATGTGGATGCGGCAATTGTGGCGCTAATTCAGGTGAACCCAGAGTATGCCAACCTGTGTTCTGCCACTCAGCCATCCTGCGTGCTGGGGCCACTGGTCTGGGATGCTAGCCAAGTACTCCCCGACAAACAGTTCCCCGGCATTTTGCTCAAGGCTCTATTTGGCTACACGCAAACGCTCTACCTAGTGCAGGCGATCGCTTACCTCGGGTTTCTCGGTGCCGTAGGCGGTGTCTACCTCAGCAGCATTACGGGCTGGACGTTGACTAAGTCTCCGGCATCAACGCCTACAGCATAAACCGCAGCAGCAAACTGGCAATGCCCCCGACGACACGCATGAAGTTGCCACCGCTACCGCCGCCCCGCATGGCGCGACGGGTCTCTTCGTCGGCTTCTAAAACTTGGTTAACCCCGGCCACAAATTGGACGGCGACTTGGTGCCCCGGTTGGTTGAGCTGAGCCAGATACAGCTTTTCGGCTTCCTCTCCGTCGGCGATCGCCCCAGCTTCATCTCCCAAGTGGAAGCGACCAATGCCGCGCGCCAATAGCGCTTGGGCAAAGTCGGGTTTTAGCGCCAGAGCTTGGTTAAAGTAGGCGATCGCGCCTTCAAAGTTACCGTGATCGAGTTCCGCCAATCCCCAAAGATATAGATCTTGAGTCGCAATCACACCATCGGGAATCCCAATGGCCCCGCGCAGATTGGCTCCCGCTAGATTCGTGCCGGTCAAGTTCACATCAACTAAATATGCCTCACGCAGATCAGCGCCGCTCAGGTTTGCGCCACTCAAATCAGCCCCGCTCAAGTTTGCATTGGCCAGCACCGCCCCCATTAAGTTGGTGCCGCGCAGATTTGCTCTAGACAAATTTGCTCGATTTAAATTCGCCAAGCTCAAGTCTGCTCCAGTCAGGTCTACCCCTTGCAGGTCAGAAAAAACTAGCCCTGCACGGGTTAAGTCGCACCGCTGGCACTGGCGGCTAGACATTAACCGATGAATATGTTCCAAGTTCTCCGCTTGGGCAGGGTTCACAGGCCCCAATGTTGCCATCACGGTTAAAACAGGAAGAATCCTGAGTTTCATGGAGCACCTCAAAAAGGACGGACTGCTTACAAAGTCTACTCAGAAATTAAGCCACTGGCATATTTTTTTGGCGTTCTTTACCCAACCGTCAAACCATTGACCGCTTCACTTTTGCAGGCAACGGTTCTGGCTCAGCTAGCTCTTTAAATGTGATTAGCCGTTCGTAGCGATTGCTGCCATCGTCATCTTTCCCGACGACCCGAGAAAACCAAATGGCCGGATCAAACTTGTTGGAGGGCGATCGCCGCAGATACCGATGGCCGCGCCAGCTAATGGTCGCGATGCCATCGTCGTCTGCCTGAATCACCGTGGCATCAATTTCGCTCCAGTCAAACCTGGCAAATTCTGATAGGGCACGCACATACCCAGGGGCGGGCGATCGCGCTTCGACGGCTGCGACTAGGCGTTCTAATAGGGATGTCTGTTGCCCTAAGGTGTCCATTATCAGCTGAAATTGTTCGTCGGTCATGGTTCTGCAATCCTCTGAATCCTGAATTCTGCGTCTACGCTCAGGGTTCCCAAGTAGACGACCGGGGCAGTCGCTGATGCAGGCGGCTGCCCCGCTGAGTTGCATCGTTGAGTTGCATCGTTGAATAAATAACTGAATAAAGAACGGAATAAATGATTAAATCAGTCGGCTTCGCGTTTTCTAATCTTTAGTTCATCTAAAGTTAAGTCCGGTTTCTGCAATGCCTCTCTAATATGAAAGTGGCGATCGCAAGCGAATGCAGCGTTGAGTATCGTTTTTTAGCCCTCTGGGGTTTGAATCATAAGGAGGGAACATGTCTGGTCTAGATCCCACGATAGATTTAAGCCACAAACTGGCACTCGATCGGGACTGTATGACCCTATCGCGCCATGTGTTGCAGCAATTCCAGGGGTTTTCGCATGAGGCGCAAGACCTGAGTGCGCTGATGAGCCGGATTGCCCTAGCCGCCAAGCTCATTGCCCGTCGCCTCACGGGGGCAGGGCTAATGGACGACGCCTTAGGGTTTACGGGGCAAACCAATGTACAAGGTGAATCCGTTAAGAAGATGGACGTGTACGCCAATCAGGTGTTCATTTCTGTGCTTGAGCAAAGCGGCTTGGTCTGTCGTTTGGCTTCAGAAGAAATGGAAAAGCCTTACTACATTCCAGAAAACTGTCCCCTTGGGCGCTATACCTTGCTATATGACCCAATTGACGGCTCGTCTAACCTGGATGTCAACATCAATGTTGGGTCTATTTTTGCCATCCGCCGCCAAGACGGAGATGATTTAGACAGTACGGCGCAGGATTTGCTACGAACCGGGCGCGGCCAGGTTGCGGCTGGATATGTGCTCTATGGCCCAAGTACAATGCTGGTTTACACAGTGGGTACTGGCGTTCATGCCTTTACGCTTGACCCTAGCTTGGGAGAGTTCATCCTCTCTAACGAAAATATTAAAGTTCCAGAGCACGGGCCTGTTTATAGCGTAAATGAAGGCAATTTTTGGCAATGGCCTGAATCGATCCGCGACTACATCCGCTACGTGCACCGCCATGAGGGCTATACAGCGCGCTATAGTGGGGCGCTAGTTGGGGATTTCCATCGAATTTTGTTTCAAGGTGGCGTCTTTCTCTACCCCGGCACGGTGAAAAAGCCTGAGGGTAAACTGCGGCTGCTCTACGAATCTGCACCACTGGCATTTTTGATCGAGCAGGCGGGCGGCAGTGCCAGCACAGGCAGCCAAGAGATTTTGGACGTGATCCCCAATCAAATTCACGCCCGCACCCCGCTAATTATCGGCAGCACAGACAATGTAACTTTGGTGAAGTCGTTTATTCAAGACCACCAACGAGAACAACAGGAGCGATCCGAGCAAGCTCAAGCTACGCCACCGCCTCTTCCATCCACCCACTGATCCCGCTCCCCTTTCATCCTCTTCATCAGACTTCAGAATCAGCCCTTCTCAACTTACCTGTTTCCCATTCATCCTTCATCCCTCATCCTTGCCATGGTTACCCTCCTCGAAAACCCTCTCCGCGTTGGCTTACAGCAAGATCGCATCCCTGAGCCGCAGATTCTTGTCATCTTTGGGGCATCGGGCGATTTGACCCAGCGCAAACTGCTGCCAGCCATCTATCAAATGAAATTAGAGCGACGGCTGCCGCCCGAACTCACGATTGTCGGTGTTGCCCGACGAGAGTGGAGCGACGACTACTTTCGTGAACAGATGCGAATTGGCGTCGAAGAGTATGGCGGTGGGTTAGGCAAAGAAGAAATCTGGCAAGATTTTGCTAGAGGTTTATTTTATTGCGCCGCTGACATTGATGATCCCGCTGGGTATCAAAAACTTAAAGATCTGTTGGCGCAGCTAGATCAGATTCGCAACACCCGTGGCAACCGAGTCTTTTATTTAGCCGTCGCTCCCCGCTTTTTCTCAGAAGCGATTCAGCAGTTGGGGACAGCAGACATGCTGACTGATCCCACTAAGCAGCGCCTGGTGATCGAAAAGCCCTTCGGTAAAGACCTAGCGTCTGCCCAAGTGCTTAATAAAGTCGTGCAGCATGTTTGCAAGGAAAGCCAGGTTTACCGAATTGACCACTATTTGGGCAAAGAAACGGTACAAAACCTGATGGTATTTCGGTTTTCCAATGCCATTTTTGAGCCGTTGTGGAACCGCCAGTTTGTTGATCACATCCAAATTACTGTGGCAGAAACGGTGGGGCTAGAGGGGCGAGCTGGCTATTACGAAACGGCAGGCGCACTGCGCGACATGGTGCAAAACCACCTGATGCAGCTGTTTTGTTTGACGGCGATGGAAGCGCCTAATTCACTGGATGCCGACAGCATTCGCAATGAAAAGGTAAAGGTGCTGCAAGCCACTCATCTGGCAGACATGAACCAGATTGATGCGGCGGCAATTCGGGGCCAATACACAGCGGGCTGGCGAAATAATAAAATGGTACCTGCGTATCGTGAGGAAGAGGGTGCTAGCGACGGTTCGACCACTCCTACCTATGCGGCGATTAAGCTCTACATTGATAACTGGCGCTGGAAAGGGGTGCCGATTTACCTGCGTACGGGTAAGCGGATGCCAAAGAAGGTGTCGGAAATCTCGATCCAATTCAAAGAAGTGCCGTTTCTGATGTTTCAATCGGCCTCGCAGCAGGCCAATCCTAACGTCCTCGCTATGCGAATTCAGCCCGATGAAGGGATCTCCATGCGGTTTGAGGTGAAAACACCAGGAACGTCACTGCGGACGCGATCGGTAGACATGGATTTTCGCTACGACACCGCTTTTGGTCAAGCCAATACAGACGCCTATAGCCGACTGTTGGTTGACTGTATGTTGGGCGATCAAACCTTGTTTACCCGAGGCGACGAAGTGGAAGCATCGTGGCGCATCTTGACCCCATTGCTGAATGTCTGGGATGCTCCTGCACCTCCAGACGTAATTCCCCTTTATGAAGCGGGCACTTGGGGGCCGATCGAAGCAGAGCTACTACTCAATCGAGATGGACGCCGCTGGAGAAGACTCTAGATAAGGATGAGGGATGAAGGATGAGGGATGTAGCTTACTTCTGCGCAGCAGTAGGATGAATTTAAGCCTCCTCCTTTACTTTATTAGTCCTCATCCCTCATTTTTCCTCCCTCCTCCTTTCCTCCTTCCTCCTTTCTCCTTCCTCCTTTCTCCCTCCTCCTTCCTTATGGCAACAACACCCCTGGTTACCTTACAAAAGCCCAAAGATATTTCTATTGGTGAAATTGAAGCTGAGTTAAGTCAAATTTGGCATAGCCAGAGTGGCGATCGCACGTCACCAACGGCCACCAGAGCGTCAACGTTTAGTATCGTGGTCTACGCGCCAGAGGAGTTTCAGCAGCTGCTAGCGGCTTTGGGCTTCTATTCTGAAGAAATTGATGGATTCCATGGTCCCGATACCAAGGCGGCAGTTTTGGCGGCTCAGAAGGCTTACGATTTGCGAATGACAGGTCAAGTTGACCCGGCAACACTGGCTCGATTGCGCGCAGAGGTGGCAAAGCTGCCGGCTGAGAAACTCAAGTTTATAAATATGGATGAACGGGGCACCACCATTAGTGATGCGATCGCCGTTCAGAACCCTTGCCGGGTGATTACGCTAGCCCCTAACTTGGGTGACGACGAGGCTGTCACGGCGCAAGTATCGGCCTACTGCCCCATTCAAAAATCCGGCAACGGCAGCTCTATCTGCGGCGAATATATTACCCTAAAAGGCACTAAAGCCTCCCTCAATCGGGTTGGGGAGCTAGTGTCTGCTCTAATGATCCCCGGCTTACCGCAATTTGTCTGGTGGAAAGCAACTCCCAATCCAGAGCACGAGCTGTTCCGCAAACTAGCCGCAAGCTGCAATTGCCTCATTCTCGATTCATCCTATTTTAGTGATCCCGAGGCCGAATTTTTCAAAATGCAGGCATTGGTAGAGTCAGATACTTATGTGGCCGACCTAAACTGGCATCGGCTTTCGGTTTGGCAAGAACTGGCCGCCTCATCGTTTGATGCACCTGAGCGGCGGCTGGCGCTGGGTGAAGTCGATCTGATCACCATCGACTACGAAAAGGGCAATCCGGCTCAGGCGTACATGTTTTTGGGCTGGTTTGCCAGCCGCTTGGGATGGGAACCGGTATCGTTCACCGAAACCCATGACGATTACGACATCACCACGATTACGTTTACCAATGCAGCGGGTCGAAAAATCGAGGCAGAACTGGCAGGCGTCCCGATTGCCGATGCTGGAGAAATTATTGGAGACTTAATTGGGCTGCGCCTTGCTTCTACTAACCCCAACGCCAATTGTTTTACGATTCTATGTTCTGAAACGACGGGCTGTATGCGGATGGAGTC
>JAYUYI010000526.1:0-8639 GCA_043752545.1 Thermoleptolyngbya sp. | reverse complement strand
GCCCGCCGCTACCGTGCTCTGTGGCTCGCTCTATTTGATTGGGCACTTCTTTAGCGGCAACTCAAGGTCTGGCAGTGCTGCTCCCAACCGATAATCACTGAATAATCACCGATAATCACTGTTGCAGCGCTCAGCTATCATAACTATGAGATACCCCATGTGCAGCTTTAAGACAGCCCTCATCCCCTTTTCTTGAATGCCCTTTGGGCTATACCCCCTCTCCCACAAGGGGAGAAGGGGAACCGAGCCTGCCTTTAGCCCCTCTCCCTTCTTGGGAGAGGGGTTGGGGTGTAGCTTGCTTCTCGTAGAGTGGGCGGTTCGGGCAAGTTGCACATCGGCCATGAGATGGCTGATTCCACCGTGGCTGACCCGATGGCAGTTATTCTGATGCGCCGTCACCCAGCGACCTCACCTCAATTAAGTCTGTTGCACCTGAAAGGATCATGATGACTCAGTTAAAACCAGGGAAATCCTCTGCTATGCCATTGGCACTGCTGCTGGCGATGACGGCCATTTCTGGAGCTGTATCGGTCGCTGTAACGCTCAACCCTGTCTGGGCACAGTCAACCGTTGCCGGCGCGTTTCCCCTGCCTGCTACCGTACCCAGTGGTACCCAGGTGGCGATCGCCAGTTCATCCAGCATCAAAGCCATTAACCAAGCGCTGAGGCAGCGGTTTTCTAGCCAATATGCGGGCACCAACGTCACCCTCAACTATGTGAGCACCGACGCGGCACTTCAGGCACTGCAAGCTGGAACCGTTGACATAGGAGCCATTGGCCGCTCCTTAACTACAGCAGAAAAAGCGCAAGGGCTAGTGGAAGTGCCCTTAACGCGCCACAAAATTGCAGCGGTTGTCAGCATCGACAATCCCTTCAGCACCAGCCTTACCACTGAGCAATTTGCCGGAATTTTTCAGGGCAGTATTACCGACTGGTCGCAAGTTGGCCGCGCCCCCGGTGCGATTCGCTCCGTCGATCGCCCCGACAGCAGCGATATTCGTCAGAGTTTGCAAAACTACGCCATTTTTCGCAACACGCCCGTCGGCAGCGGCGTGAATGTGATGAAGCTAGCGCAAGACAATACAGACATGATGGTGAATGAGCTGGGGCGCGATGGGATTGGGTATGCGATCGCCGAGCAGGTCGTCAATCGACCCGGCGTCAAAATTCTTCCGATTTATGATATCTTACCCAGCGACCCTCGCTATGCCTACTCCCAGCCCTTGGTCTATGTGTACCGAGGCGCTAACCCCAGTGAGGGCGCTAAAGCATTCTTGGGCTTTGCCACCGATGTCTCCAACCGAGCTGCCATTGAAGCCGCGCGCCTGGTGGATGCCACCACCCCAACGGTAGCAGCGACCACTGAAACGAACGCTAACCCGGTTTCGGCAGCCCCCGCGACGGCTCCAGTGCCGGTGCCGGAGTCAACGGCTGCGGTGCCTGGTGCGGGGGCTTCAATTACGGGCGCAGGAGGCGGTACGTCCGTTGCGGGAGCGGGTACTCCCGTGTCGCCGGGAGCCGCAGTCCCTGGGGTACCGGATGCGTCCAACCCCACCGCTGCACCGTTTATTGCACCCAATTCGTCAGAGCTAGACCAAGCAGCGGCTCCGACTGCTGCTACTGCCGACCCGTCGGGGCAGATTCCTTGGTGGGTGTGGTGGCTAGCCTTTCCAGTTTTAGGGGGGTTGCTGTGGTGGCTGATTCGAGGTGATGCTGCCAACGGTCCGCTAATTCCCGCTGCCGCTGCCGCTGACACCCGTGCCAGTCGGCTCATTCTAACGCCGTGCACCTGCCAAGCCGCCTATGCTTACTGGGAACTGTCGCTTGATGATCAAGACATGGTAGATCAGCATCCAGGTCAAAGCTTATCCCTGCGGCTCTACGATGTCACCGATCTAGATCCGGATGTAGACCAACAGATTCCGCCTAGCGTCCAAGAGTTTAGCTGCAACGAGAATGAGCCAGATCGGCATGTACCGATTGCCGTAGATAACCGTGACTACGTGGCCGAGCTAGGGATCCTCTCTAGCGATAAACACTGGATCCCACTGGCGCGATCGCCCCAAGTGCGGGTACCTGCCTGTCATCAGACCGAGCCAACGCTGTGGCCCACTCGCCAAGCGACGAAACCAGCAGGATTGGCGGGCACTACCGCGATCGCCACCGCCACCGCCGCTACAGTAGCCGCCGCCGCCGCCGCCAAACCACGAGCCGCCGCGCCGGTTCAAGCAGCGCCCCCAATCCGGGCCACCCCACCGGGCGATCGCCTGATTTTGGTACCCCGCAATGCCCACGCGGCCTATGCTTACTGGGAAGTCGTAGACCACCATAAAGCGGCTCTCAAACAACAGGGCGGGCAAACCCTAGCGCTGCGCCTCTATGACGTCACCGGGCTAGAACTCAACCGTCCGCTTCCTACCCTATTCCAACAGGTTGACTGCGACGATGCCAAGCCCGATCGCCACCTTTCAGTGCCCAAAGGCGATCGCGATTATATTGCCCAATTGGGTTATGTCACCGCCGCCAGTCACTGGCTGCAACTCGCCCAGTCTGACCCGGTGCATGTGCCATTGGCGGCGACCAAAGGAGATAAGTCTCGGATCTAAAGTTCAAACATCTGCTGAAATGCTGTTCTGAGGGTGCTGGGATTAATTGCAGCTAACGGCTCTAGCTCCCCCAGAATAGCAACTTGACCATGGTGGGCGATCGCCTCGCGGTTACTTGGATTTTTTGTGCCGTTGAGGATGACGCCCAAAATGGGAATATGGGCGCGGCGCAGCTGGGCAAGAGAGAGCAGCGTGTGGTTAATGGTGCCAAGACTGCTGCGCGCCACCAAGCAGACGGGTAGATCAAGATATTTGATCAGGTCAAGCATCAGGTCTTGCTGATTTAGCGGCACCATCAAACCGCCTGCCCCTTCAACGATTAGGGGAGGGGCGATCGCCGTTGGCAGTTCAAAGTCTGACAATGATATATCTATCCCATCCAAAGCCGCCGATGCATGGGGCGAGAGCGGGGCCGTCAAACAAAACCGCTCTGGTAGAAAATGGGACTCGTCTAAATCGGTGACCTGTCGGATGTATTCGGTATCCGTCAGCGGGTCACAACCCGATTGGATCGGCTTCCAATAGGTCGCGTTAAGTCCTTGCGTGAGCAGGGCAGACACGACGGTTTTGCCGACGTTGGTATCTGTTCCAGTAATAAAAAAGCGATCGGGAAATTGCATCACTGCATTGTATCGTGTCCCAATCAGATTCCAGGAAGGGCGATCGCGTTGGCTAAAATAACAGCCATTACATGGCGCGACGCCCGGTGATCAAGTTGTAGGCAATGCTAATTAGAGCTAAAACTAGGAGCAGGTGAATTAGCGCCCCACCGAGGTGAATTGCAAATCCAAGTCCCCACAGAACAATTAAAACAACTGCAATCGTCCAAAGCATCTGCTTCTACTCCTGAATTTTTATTTAGTACATTGGATAGAAACAAGCAGTCTGGATCGCAACTAGGTGATCCAGACTGCTTGGGGAAGATGATCCTAATCGATGATTTTCTTAGCTTCATCTTTCACATTTTCAACTATGTGGCGAGCTTTTGCTTCAGCTTGCTTTGCCTGCCCTTCTAGTTGAGTGTTGGGATCTCCAGTCACCTCGCCTACAACTTCTTGAACTTTACCTTCAACGTTTTTGACAGTTGCTTTGATTCGATTTTCTAAGTTCATACTATTGTCTCCATTAACTTTACTACGGCTAGCTGCCACTGATTGAACTACGCTTCTAGAAGTACTTTTCTAATACTTTGCCTAGTCCCATATATCTATGATGGGATCAAAAATCAGAAATCTATTCCCTCTTAAGATAGAGATTCAGAGCGCCTGATACAAATCTTTTTGAGCACCTAGATTGAGTTACAGTTCCTGTAGAGCCGATCATCCCTGAAGGGGCGATCGCTGGGCAGAACCGCTGCTACTGACACTGGATGAGAGCCTCTATATCGGCTGCAACGATTTGCTCTAGATTGCGCGTAATTTTATCAATATCCCAATTCCACCACGCGACAGCCAGCAATGCTTCAATTACAGCAGCATCAAATCGCTGGCGAATCGGCTTAGCTGGATTGCCGCCCGCAATGGTATACGGCGGAATATTACTAGTCACAACTGACTTGGCGGCAATGATGGCTCCGTCTCCAACCTGGATTCCTGGCATGATGATTGCTTCATAGCCAATCCACACGTCATTGCCAATGACGGTATTACCTTTGTAGGGCAGATCTTCAGGTTGAGGGGTGACTTTTTCCCATCCGTTGGCAAAAATTTGAAATGGATAGGTTGAAAACCCATCTATTTTATGATTTGCCCCATTCATGATAAATTTTACGCCTCTGGCCAAGGCGCAAAATTTGCCAATAATCAGCTGATCTCCGATAAAGGGAAAGTGATAAAGAACGTTTCGTTCAAAGTTTTCTGAGTCGTCTGGATCGTCGTAGTAGGTGTAGTCTCCAATGACGATATTGGGATTGGAGACTGTATTTTGAATGAAGCAGATTTGCGGAAATCCTTTCATTGGATGCTTAGCGTTTGGATCTGCTCCGTACATGGTGAATCGCCTCCCCCTTTTGGCAACTTATACTAGCTTAGTCCTCTCCTCTTTACCACAGCTGCTAGATCCCCCGACCCCGCGATCGCCCCTCCATCCCAGCACAGCGCGATCGCCCGTCTTGGCAACCTGCTGCCGCGTATTCTCGACTTGGTTATTTTTTGCTAGCTTGATCAGCAGAGTAGCTTTGGGTAGTCGCTTTGGGTAGTCGCTTTACACTTTGCTATAGCGAATAATGTGAGTATCGTAGTAGTGGCCTAGTGGTGATCTGTCGCTGTGGCGCTCCCGGTTGAATGGTCTGTTGAATGGTCTTAACCATCTTAGAGAGAAGCATGATGTCTGAATGGGGCAAGAGTTTGAGCGAGTTTCTGGAGCCGATCGCCGCTTGGTTCCGTAGTTTGGGTACCCCAGAGCCGATTGTGCATTGGGGGCATCCAGCGATGATGGGAATTGTGGTGCTGGTGATGGGTAGTGCGGTGGTGTGGACGGGCTGGCAAGGGCGGCTGTTGACGGCAACCGATGATGCCGCAGCTACCCAGAAGCGGGCAGAGCACAAGAAAATAGCACCGCTGATGTTTTTGTTCATCGTGTTGGGCTACACGGGCGGTGTGCTGTCGCTGGTCATGCAAGAGCAGCCGATCTTGGAAAGCTCCCATTTCTGGACAGGGTCGGTGGCGATCGCGCTCCTTTCAATCAACGGGCTAATTGCGGCCTTTGGGTTTTCTAAAGGGAAACTGTTTCGCACGATTCATGCGGTGCTGGGCAGTGTGGCCATGGCCATTTTGATTGTGCACGGCATGTTTGGGGTGCAGCTGGGGCTATCAATTTGACTGGTTATTGTGTTACAGCACTAGAGGATGGCATTGGATGGGAAAATATGCGTTGCTCATTGGGGTCAGCCATTGCCAAAATCAAGCTGCTATTACTCCATTTCCCCAGGCTCGCAATGATGTAGAAGCGCTGGGCGAGGTGCTGATGCATCCGGAAATTGGCGGGTTTGCGGAAATTAAACCTGTGTTAGAACCCGATCGCATGACGATGGAAGAAGCCTTTGAGGCGTTTTTTCGCCAGTGCAATCGGGAGGATCTGTCACTCGTCTTTTTTGCGGGGCGGGGGCTGCGCGATCGCCAGGGACGCGCCTATTTTGCCACAAATTCTACTCGCAGAACCAGTGATGGCCAGCTAGTGCAGGCTACGGCGCTACCTGTGCGCTCGGTGCACGACCTCATGAGCAGCAGTCGTTCGCGGCAGCAGGTATTAATTTTAGACTGCGGGTTTGAGGAGGCAGGCGATTGGGAGTCTCAGCCACCCGACGAGTCCCTCAGTTTAAAAAGTCAGATGGGGGCACGCGGGCGGGTCATTCTGCTGGCCAATGACGATGGGTCTGTCCCCGCTAGTGCAGCGGAATCTAACCTGTCGCTCTACACCCACCATCTAATTGAAGGGATTTTGACTGGGGCTGCTGATCAAAACCAAGATGGTCAAGTCGCCATGCACGAGCTGCATCGATATATCAGCCGCAAGGTGCAGGATACGGCACCTACCTTGCATCCCGACATCATTGCCCTGCGTGAAGAAGACCTCAACGTTAATTTGGCGCGAGTGCCGTTGATTGATCCCCATCGTCGCTACCGCGAAGCTGTAGAGCGCTATGTGACCAATGGCCAGATTTCACCGGTGGCGCGAGCCATTTTAGACCAGCAGCGATCGCACCTCCATCTGGCGGCGGCAGAAGCGCTGAACATCGAAAAACAGGTGCTGCGACCGTTCCAAGATTTTGCCGATCGGGTTCAAAATTACCGCAGTGCGCTCAAAGCGGCGCTAAAAACAGACTATCCACTGGGGTCACAACGGCTGAATGAACTGCGCGATCTACAAGTGCTGCTAGATTTAAGTAATGCTGTCGTCAAACCCATTCAGCGCGAGTTGATGCAGCCCTTAGCGGCTCAGGCGGCCATGCAACGGCAGGCACTAGACCACTATGAACGGGAGTTGAGGGCGGCGATCGCCCAGGCAGATCCGCTCAGCGACGCTACCCGCCAGCAGCTGCGGCAGCTCCAGCAAACGCTAGCGTTAACCGACGACGACGTTCATCCCTTAGAGCAGCGGCTCATCAGCCAGCAGTTGGTCTATCAAGAAACATGGCGCAAACGGTTGCATCAGTTTGAGCAAGCGTTTGCCAAAGCGGTGGAGATAGACTATCCGCTCAGCCTGTTGCAGCAAGTGCAGCTCACCAAGTTGCAGCATTCTCTAGAATTGACCGAGGCGCAGGTGCTGCAGGCTCAACAGCGGGTGATGGACGCTAGAGAGGCGCAGCAAGCTGCCTATCAGCAAAACCTGACCCACTATCGGCAGATGGTTTTCCAGGCGATCGCCCAAGAGCCAACCCTGTTGAAACACAGCCGCGATCGCCTCCAGCAGCTGCAACACCAGCTTGGATTGGGGGATCATGAGGTCATAGAGATCGAACAGGGGGCGATCGCCGCCCACCACACCTATCAAGATCACCTGAGTCGCTACGAGCAAGCCTTACTCAAACAAATTGCCGTAGACCCCGCCCTCAGCGACCATAGCCTTGATGAATTGAAACAGCTTCAGGAGACGTTGATGCTAAATGATGAAGACGTGATCGCCCTGCGACAACAGTTACTAGACTTGGTCGAAACCAGGCGCAAAGCCAGCGAAACGCCAGACCAGCCAGCCTCCCAGCCGGCGGCGACAGAGGGGGGACAACCAGACGCCGCCGCCCCAATTTTTCCCGCCGCCCCAATTTTTCCCACAGTTGACGACGCCAGTCCCGCAGACGCATCCATCCCAGCCCTGGCCGAGCCTGCCGGCGCTGAACCGACCCTAGCCGCTGCGCCGCCCTTGCCGCCTGACTTAGACGATTTGTCGAACTTGACAGACTTGTCAGACCAGTCAGACTTGTCAGACCAGTCAGATGCTTCAGTCGAATTAAATGACCAGAGGAAAGTCCCCCCTGGCATCGGGCAGCCTCCCGCTCCACCCCCAAGTCTATTAGACGAGGTGGCGCTGCCGCTAGACGGCTCTGAACCGGGCGCTGGCAGAGCACAACCGCTGCCCCCAATGGACTTTAGCGATAGCTTGCAGCCAGCATTTTCGCCTACAGGGGCAGAACCTGACACCGTCTCTCAGATTCCCCTGCCACCCACGCCTGCACCCGAAACGGTAGACCATCTCAGCAGCGATCGCCAGATTGACTACAGCACCCTCCAAGGACTGCTGCAAAGCCAGCTCTGGCGCGAAGCCGATCGCGAAACGTTGAAGGTAATGCTGCTGGCCACGAGCCGAAAGACCGAGGGCTGGCTGAGTCCAGCCGCGATCGCTAGCTTCCCCTGCACTGACCTCCACACCATTAACCAGCTTTGGAGTAAATACACCGACGGGCACTTTAGCTTTACCGCCCAAGAGCGCATCTACCGAGAAGTCAGCGGCAGTTTGACCGACCGCGATAAGGCGATCGCCTTTGGAATCCAGGTCAAATGGGTGTATAAATTTGCCGGGATTTATCCCATTTTTAAGCGCTACGAAGACCTAGAGAACACCCTCAACGCCCCGACTGGCCACCTGCCTGCGCTGTGGTATTGGACACTTTCACCCGGTGCGGCGCTGCGCTGTGGGGCGATCGGCAGAACCCGCGCCTATGGGGGTGGAGATATTCACATGCTGTCATCGCTGTTAAATCAACTGCTGGACTGCAAAATTTTGTAGGGGTTTGTAGGGGTTTGTAGGGAGTTGTAGGGAGGTATGGGGATGGGGGGGCGATCGCAATCCGATCGCTTCTGACCGTTGATCTGACCGTTGATCTGACTATTTCTGACTGACGAACCCAACCCGATTCATTATGCTGAACGAGTAGAAATCAGCGATGAACGGTTGAGCTACGGATATTAATAGCTCCCTCCAATCAATTCTTCCCATCAATTCCTTCAATCAATTAGAGGTAATCAAGACGCTTTGAACGTTAGCGCAAAATTGTGAATGCAGCGATACTGTAAAAATGATGCGTGATTGCTTTCTAGG